>CANPXP010000004.1 GCA_947586255.1 uncultured Lachnospiraceae bacterium
TTTGGCTGTATCCTTCCCACTACCGGGCGGATTCGGGACTTTCACCCGTTAGAAACGTGCGCCGCCGGGCGCACCATTATAAAAAATCCTCACCAAAATTGATGAGGATTTTTCCATACTATACTATTTACATCCCGCATTTATTTTCTGAATACCACGATCTCTGTCTTCTCATTATAGCCGATCCTGCTCATCAGGCTCTGCATATTTTTGATCGCTTTCTGATAGGTGCCAAAGGCTTCATAGGTATCCTGGAAGTATTGAAGCGCCGCCTGCTTATCGCCTGCGTCCTTAGCCTCCCATGATTTGGTCGCCCACCTGTGCACCTCTTCATGGGCACGCTTCAGCTCGGCAAACTCGGAACTGCCGGTGATCTTCGGATCGGTCTGTGCCGCCACCCACTTGCCCAGCTTACAGCCCTGAGGATTGTTGAGCTGCGTAATCTTGAGCTGTTCAAAATCCATAGCATTGTTGTAGACACGCCACATCAGGATAAAGTGATCGATCTCAAACACGCGCAGCCAATCCTGCTGCGTGATCTCCGAAAACCCGCGGGCCATATCGCTCCTTGCAGTGTCGATGTATCTGCCGATCTGAAAGATATGCGTTCCCTGTTCCATGCAGTCCTTGGACAGCTCCTCATAGCTCTCAGACAGTCCGGATATCCGCCTTGTAAAGTTCTGAGTCACATTGGACTGATCGTCGATATCGGAAAAAATCTGATCGATTCTCTCCTTCATAGTCATCATCTGCTCTGTCATGCTGCTGATATCCGTCAGCGACTCTTCCACCCTCTGATTGCCTTCCGCCAGCTTCGCGGTCGTATCGTCCATAGAGGAGGCCAGCACACTGATGTTCTGTTTGAGCTCCGCCACATACTTGGCGATATCCTCTGCAGACTCAGAGGTGTTGCTGGAGAGAAGACGGACCTGATCCGCCACGATAGCGAAGCCTCTTCCCACCTCGCCGGCCCTGGCAGCCTCTATGGAAGCGTTCAGCGCCAGCAGATTGCTCTGTTTGGCCACCTGCTTTACGATGTCCACAATCTGGCCGATCTGGTCGATCTTCTCCTGAAAATTCTGAACTTCCTCGTTGATCTTCGCGATGCGCCCCGAGGAATCGTTCACGACCTGGATGCTTTGATTCATATGGTCGGCACTGCTCTGCATCATATCCAGCATCTGATGGGTATTGTCGCGAATGTGGCTCATGTTTTCAGAAATATTGCCGATAGATGCCTCCAGATCCCGGCCGGCGTTCTCCATGTCGGCGATCGCCTCCGTCTGGGAATTCACCTGATCGAACGTCTTTTTTACATAAGAGTTGTCACCGATGGATTCCATAGCGTCATTCAGGCGCATGACAAAATTATTGTTGGCCCGCTTGAATGCGCGAACCATCTCATTCAGCTTCAGGCCGCAGGCCGGATCGGAAAACACCGAAACGTCCGTCTCGCTGTAATCTCCTCCTATGACCCGATCCATAGCCTGCATCAGCTTTTCCATGTCGGCATTCAGTGCTGCGTCACCTGTATTGTGCTTTTTTAACATTGTATACCTCCGTAATGTATTTATGGCGTACATTCCGTCCCTGCAATGCCGACTGCCCGGCGTACCTGAACGCAGAATGCCTTCTTCTATTTCGGGCGCACGGTAAGTTTCTTGATAAAGCCGTCCGCATCAGTCTCGCGCACGGTGGCGATCGCCATGATGTTGTAGCCGCCGAAGTTTGCGATGAACTCCGCCTGCTCGTCGTTCACGACCTGCGCTCCGAGGATCGAGTACTGGCGGAAACCGAATTTATTGCGGAAGAACATGTTGATGGCCTCTCTGCCATAGATGTGGTACTCTCTCTGGTTCGAGGAGTTGGTGCAGTAATCGCAGAGGATGCCGTCCGTCGTAAAGAGCTCCGCAAGCCCCGCGAAATCCTTGTTTTCCATAGCTTCTACATATTTTTCAATAGGTCTCATAGTCCGATGTCCTCCCTTCATCAATAAACCTTCTCAGAATTGAGAAGCGCGTCCGTCCCGCCGTCCACGAACAGTACGTTGCCGTTGATCCCGTTTGCCTTGGGCGATACGAGGAAAATCATCGCCTCGGCGATCTCGGAGGGATCCATCAGTGTCTCTAAGCCATACTTGGTAGGAATCGGCAGCGCGTTGAGCGCCATCTTGGCGGAGGTTGACATCGTAGCCGTCATCGCCGTATTGACGTTGCCGGGCGCAATCGCGTTGATCCGGACGCCGTTGGCCGCCCAAGACGCGGAGACGCGTCTCACCCAGCGCGCCAGCGCATACTTCGTTGACACATACATGCTGTTGCCGACGCTCAAGTTGGTCTTGTCCAGTCCTCTCACAAGCTCCAGCACGCGCGCCTCGTCGCCGATATTGTTGAGCAGATCCGCGATATCCATTCTGCCGGCCCCCTGAGAGATCGTGTTGGACGCCGTCACCACGCAGCTGCCGTGCTTCTTCTGCAGCAGGTCGTAGGAACCTCTCGCGATCGCTATCGTCCCAAAATAGTTGAGGGAGATGATCAACTCCAGATTGCCGCAGGCGCCGGATACGCCCGCGTTGCAGATCATGCCGTCCAGCCCGTCGGGGCACAGCCTATGTAATTCGTCCACAGCGGTCTTCCTGCCCTCCTCCGTGGCCAGGTTCACGCAGACGTCGCCGCCCTTTAAGTCAATGTTGATGACTTTGTGCCCGTCCTGTTCCAACAGTTTCTTCGTCTCGGCGCCGATACCGCTCGATGCGCCTGTGATTGCATATACACCCATCTTTACCTCTTTTCCGCACACCCCCGTGTGCCGTTTGGTTGATTTTACGGATCGGGAATGAAATTCTCCCTTCTCTTTCCAATTATCATTATAATAAAAAAACGTCATGATGCAAATATCTGACTGCAAAAAAAGAAAAATTTTTCAGATATTCACTCCCGCTTTCGCTCTCCGAAGATTCTCTGGTACCCGTAAGTGAGGTTGTCCTGCCCGCGGGCCGCCTTCTCCGGCTCCTCGCGATCCCTGCAGGACAGATTGCCGCAGTCCGCGCAGACCCGGCAATAGCTCGCACTCCGCTCCCCGCCAAGAGCGGTCAGAAACACCACCGTCTTCTTCGGGGTCAGCATGTACGCCCTGTTGTAGGAAACGCCGTCCGGCGCAAGCAGCCGGAAAATCTCCTCCATGCGCGCCAGTGGCTCCCTGTCGCCCAGAAAGCGGAATGCGCTCACCCACTTGCCCGTATGCGCGTGGATGCGCTCCGCCGCCTGTTCGTAGGCAGTCCGCAGAAGCTCCGCGCCGACGCACTCCGCCATGTAGCTCTCGGTGAGGCGCTCTCTCTGCTGAAAGCTGTCCTGCAGCTCGTCTATGCCGCCGCCCAGCGTCACGATAACCGCCAGTTCCTCCCCTGTCTCATCCGGCGCCGAAAGAGGTTCCCAATACAGACGCGGCTTGGCCGCCTGCAGCGCCAGTGCCCCCACCTGCCTCAGCTGCGCCAGATCATGCGGCGCGAAGTGATACCGCGCAAGCATTTCCCTGTACTGTCCGTCACGCACACCGATCTGTAATGTCTCCCGCATACTCCTCCGCCCCTGTGTTTCCTTTTCTCATGCGACAAAACAACAAAATCCCCACTTGCGAACAAATGAGGATTTTCGTGTCATCCCGTATAGACTTGCGCCTACGCCGTCATAAACATCTCGTAAGCGTTCAGCGCCTGCTGCATCCGGTAGCTGATATTGCCGCCCGCGCCATTGTCTGCTCCTGTCATAGCCTCCGTCTGTGCCGATGCCGCGGCAGTCTCCGCCGCCTGCCCTGCCGTCTGTGCGGACCTCTCTGCCTGCGCATCCGCCGCCTCTTCTTCTCTCTGAGGCTCTGCGGCAGGCTTCATCACTCTGGCCGCGTTATTCTGTCCCTTCTGCAGCTGCATCGCCAGCATAGACTGAAAATCAAGCGTCTGTCCCTTCCGCAGCGGATTGGTATTCTCGCCCGACAGCTCGCTGTAATCAACCTTCCGCTCGAGCACATCGTCCGGGATGCCGGACAGTCTGTTCATGCTCGCTCCGCTCAGGGCATTTGTATTATATATATACGGCTGCATGCCGTACGCGCTCATCGCTCCGATTCTCATACGCTCTTCCTTCTTTCCGCCTGAAAGATACCGTCTTATACTATCAGTTTTATTGTATTACTTCTTCTCCGAAGATACAACCCCAAAATCTAACTTTACAACAACTTTACAGCAGCCTGTCATGTAAACGCCGCGCAGCGGCGGGTCAGCGGACCCGGCTTAGCTGTCAATCTCCTCGGCCTCCACATCCAGCGCCTCCGCCTCTTCCTTCATCCTCTTGGCGGTGCTGTAAACTCTGGAGACGATCCAGATATCGGAGATACCGTCGTAGATCAGGAAGACGCCGATCAGCTTCACCGCCGTGTCCAGCGCCGCGAACGGCCTGCACACAAGCAGCACGCCCAGCCCTACCGTGAGCAGTCCGAGAATCAGCGCCACCCACCACTTGTCATATTTGTCTCTGCACAGGGATACCGCCTGCTGCAGATTATTGACGCCGTGCAGCGCGATCACAATGCCTACGATGATCGGAATGATCGCAAGCACCTGTCCCGGCTGCAGCAGAATCCAGACGCCGATCACCGACAGAATGATACCCATAATCAGGTTCATCTGCGAGTAGACGCTGCCGTCCCGCGCTGTAAAATACGCCGCCAGGCGGACGATGCCGCCGAGCAGAAGCACCGCGCCGATGGCCGTGCACACGATCTGCATGGACAGTCCCGGCCAGGCGAACAGCACGACGCCGAGCGCAATGCACAAAAGCGCCGAAATCACAACGTTTGTCTTTAGTTTCTTCAATACCTTCATAAGAAATCCTCCTCTCATTTACAGGATATCTGCCTGTTCCTGCCCAGGGCTTCCGCCGCCTTGAAACAGCCGAACCCGATCGTCGCTCCCAGACAGTTGAGCAGTATGTCGTCCACATCGAATGCGCCGAAGGCGCTGAAGAGCTGGAACACCTCAATGCCGAGCACAAACGTGAACACGTTCAGGAGCATCTCCGAGAACTGTCCAAGCTCCTCGGACAGCATCGGCAGCAGAAAACCCAGCGGCACAAACACGAGCAGATTGCCCGCCAGATTCTCCACACTGTTCAGCTTGTATGCATAGTCTATATACATTTTGATCGTTCTGAAGGGCATAAAATTCGCGCTACCCAGTCCTTCCAGGATCACGTCCTTCTGCCATGTGCCGGCGATCGCGCGAAGCTCCTCCAGCGGATATTTAAAGATAATGACCTTGATGACAAACAAAATATAGACCGCAAAAAAGAGTTTTAATAGAAACTGTCCCGAAATCCTTTTTTGCAACGTATCTTCTCCTCAATCAAACCATCGCGTCAGCGCACTTCCCAGGGATTTTCCTTCCCTTCCATGTAGAGCTTGCAGCTCTTCATGGAATCCTTCACCACGGTCTCCACGTAATTTCTGGTGTAGAACGCCATGTGGTGTGAGACGATCACATTCGGAAAACTTCTGAGAAGAGCAAGTTCTCTATTCTTTAATATATCCAATTTGTGGTCATAATAGTATAATCCGAATTCATTTTCCACCACATCCAGCCCCGCGGCGCCGATCTTGCCGTTCTCGATCGCCTCGATAAAAGCGTCCGAGTCGATCAGGGCGCCCCTGGCCGTGTTGACGATCGCCACGCCATCCTTCATCCGGCCGATCGTCTCGGCATTGATCATATGCCGGTTGTCACCGGTCAGCGGCATGTGCAGCGTGATCACGTCGGCCTCGCGCCAGATTTCGTCCAGCGGAACATACGCGGCATACTGCTTCACCGTCTCTTTTTCATAGAGATCGTGCGCCAGAATGCGGCAGCCAAAGCCGGAGAGATCACGCACCACCGTCTCCCCGCTTCTGCCGGTTCCAATGACTCCCACGGTCAAATCCCGCAGCTCTCTCCCGTTCAGACCGGCGAGCGTGTAGTCCTGCAGCGCCGTCCGCTCCAAAATTGCGCCCATTTTGCGGATCGTCATGAGAATCAGCATCACCGTGTAATCCGCCACGCCGTTCGGCCCGTAGGGCGCGTTGCCCACCCTGATGCCGCAGGCTCTTGCGGCCTCCAGATCTATGTGGTCATAGCCGATCGTTCTCGTCGTGATATACTCCACGCCGTTATCCCTGAAGGCGCGCATCAGCCCGGCGTCTATCCGGGATGTGATCACATTGACGCAGCGGCTTCCCCGGCACAGCGATACGTTGTCCGGACTCGGCGCGTCCCCGCACAGCACGATATCCAGCCCGAGTTCTTCCGCATACTCGGTAAAAAGCTCCTTCTCGTCAAATGGTCTGCAATTATAAACCGTAACCTGCATCGTTATTCTTCCTCGCTCATCTTCACTTATTCCCGCCGTCGTCCCTGTCGGCATCGTTCTCATCCGCTTTCCTGCCCTTGATCTTTTTGATGATAAGCGGCTCTTCGATTTTCAACTGGGAAGCCATCTGCGCCTCCCGCTCTTCCTCCTCGACGGAAGCCACCTCCTGCCGGTAACTGCTCGCCATCTCCCGCTCGTACTCGGTGACAACCGCCATATCCTCCGGGCGTATCCGGCGGAACCTGTTGAAGCCGGCCGCAAGAATCTGAATGCTCTGTTTCGTCGTGTCGAACACGCCCTCCTCATAGAGATTGACCACAATAATGCCGATGGGTACGGCGAAAATCATGCCGGCGACGCCGGCCGCCTTGTAGCCGATAAAGAGCAGAAACAGCGTGGGGATCGCGTTGAGGCCCATGGAGTCCCCCACAATCTTCGGCTGAATCATCTGCCGCACCAGCTGGCCCACGCACCAGATGATGAGCAGCCCCACCGCCATGGAATAATTCTTGCTGAGAATCTCTATGACCGCCCACGGAATCATGATCGTCCCCGTGCCGAACACCGGCAGCAGATCCATGAACGCGATACCCAGCGCGACCAGAAGCGCGTAGCGCACATGCAGCGTCAAAAGTCCGATGACTAAGAGCAGATAGACCCAGCACTCGATCTTCAGCTGCGCCTTGAAATAGCCTCCCACCGCGTTGCGCAGGCTTCTTCGGATCAGGTCGAACCGATAGCGCACGCTGTCCGGCACATGCTTCTGCATGAAATCGGACATATATTTTTTGTCAGCCACAAAAAAGTAAGCCGACAGAATACACATGATCACCCCGAGGAAGATGTCGGGAAGCTGCCTGGCGACATTGCCCACCGCCTCCACCGTCGGCGTGCCGACCATCTCCATGATATCGCTGAAATAGCTGCCCATCTGGTCCCCCAGATTGCTCAGGCTGCTCTGCATGTCCGCCGGGAGCCTGTCGTAGACGCCCTGCAGGTTGTCGCCCGCCTGTATGAATTCCGCCCGGATGCTCTCCAGCATCATCGGCAGTTCATTGACAAAGCTGATGCCTTCGCGGATCAGCTTGGAGACGACGGCATACACAATGAGAATGACCGCCGCCAAAACCGCCACGATGACGATCGCCGACGCGCCCTTGCGCCTTACCTTCAGCCGCTCCTCGAAGAAGCGCACCACCGGCGAGGCGATCAGCGAAATGATCCAGCCGATGACGAACGGCATAAAGAAGAAAATGCATCTCGGCAGCAGGAAGATACACAAAAGGAGTATGACCAATGCGGTCAACAGATTTAAAATAACCTTTGCGTATGTTTGGAACGATTGTCTCATATCGTGTCCCCCTCCAGCAGTCCGTCCAGAAACGCGTAAATCTCGTCCCGCCCCTGTTTGGACAGCGCTGAATATGGCATGACAGTCGTGTCATCTTCTATGGCAAGCGTGTCACGAATCAGTTTGAGCTGTCCTGCCATCTGGCTTCTTTTGATCTTGTCCGCTTTCGTCGCTATGATCACCGGCCGATAACCGCGCTCCACGATCCAGTCGTACATGATCCTGTCGTTCTCCGAGGGCGCATGGCGGATATCGAGCAGCAGGAAGACGGCCAGCAGCTTTTTTGACCGATGCAGATAATCCTCTATCATCTTGCCCCACTGCGCTTTCACCTGCTCGTTGGCCGTGGCGTAGCCGTAACCCGGCAGATCCACGAAGTACAGCTCATTGTTGATGTTATAATAATTGATCGTCTGCGTCTTGCCCGGCTTCGCGCTCGTGCGCGCCAGCGATTTGCGGTTCATAAGCCCGTTGATCAGCGATGACTTGCCAACGTTGCTCCTGCCCGCAAAGGCCACCTCCGGCAGCTTATTCTCCGGCAGCCTGCTGGTAATGCCGCACACTGTCTCCAGATTGACGCTTCTGATAACCATACTCTCCCGCTCCGTTCCGTTCTCTGACGCACCGCTTTTGCGCAGGCACGAAACGCCGCCGACATCCGGCGACGTTTCCCTGTCCTGTCACTTGTCAAACCATTTCTCTGTATTAACTAAATCGGTCAATATACTTTACGCACGCCGTCCCGCCTGCACCATCCTGTCGCGGTACGTGATCCGCGGCTTCTCCTTGCCGTCCACCGCGGCTTTGGTCAGCGTACACTCCGCGATATTGTCGTCGGAGGGAATCTCGTACATGATGTCCATCATGACGTCCTCCATAATGGAGCGCAGTCCTCTCGCTCCCGTCTTTCTCTCATACGCGAGGTTCGCGATCTCCTCCGCCGCGTCGTCCTCCACGTCCAGCTTGACCTCGTCGAACTCGAACAGCTTCTTGTACTGCTTGATCAGCGCGTTCTTCGGCTCCTTCAGGATGCGGATCAGCGCCTCCTTATCCAGCCCTTCCAGTGTGACCGTGATCGGCACGCGCCCGATAAATTCCGGAATCAAACCGAATTTCATCAGATCCTGCGGCGCCACCTCCTTGAGGACCGCGCCGATATCCTTGCCGCTCTTCTCCACAATCTGGGCGTTGAAGCCAATGGAATTGCGGTCCAGCCGCTCCTCCACAATCTTCTCCAGTCCGTCGAAAGCGCCGCCGCAGATAAACAGGATATTCGAGGTGTCGATCTGAATCAGCTCCTGGTGCGGGTGCTTCCTGCCGCCCTGCGGCGGAACGCTGGCCACCGTTCCCTCGATAATCTTTAAGAGGGCCTGCTGCACGCCTTCGCCCGACACATCTCTCGTGATCGAGACATTCTCGCTCTTCTTCGTGATCTTGTCGATCTCGTCTATATAGATAATGCCGTACTGCGCCCTGTCGATATCATAATCCGCCGCCTGAATCAGCTTCAGCAGAATGTTCTCCACATCCTCGCCCACATAGCCGGCCTCGGTCAATGTCGTCGCGTCCGCGATCGCAAAGGGCACATTGATGATTTTCGCCAGCGTCTGCGCCAGGTAGGTCTTGCCCGAACCGGTCGGACCGATCATGATGATATTGCTCTTCTGCAGCTCCACGCCGTCCTCGTCGTCCTGCGGCGCCGTCACGCGCTTGTAGTGATTATACACAGAAACCGCCAGCACCTTCTTGGCGTCCTCCTGCCCAATCACATAGTCGTCGAGGAATTTCTTGATCTGCACCGGCTTTAAGAGATTGATCTCCATCTCCTCGACTTCCGGTTCCTCCTCATACTCCTCCTCGATGATGTCCGCGCAGATATCCACGCACTCGTCACAGATATAGACGCCGGAAGGACCCGCGATCAGTTTCCTGACCTGGTCCTGCGTCTTGTTGCAAAAGGAACATCTCACCTTGTCATCAGAATTCTTTCCTGCCATTATAACGTTCCATGCCTTTCTTCACTATATATTATCTCCATTAAACGGCGTTGGCATGATTGGTGATGATGCGGTCGATCAGGCCATAATTCAGCGCCTCCTCGGCGGTCTTCCAGTTGTCTCTCTCCGTGTCCGCCATGACCACCTCAAAATCCTGCCCCGTATTCTGCGCCATGATTCTCGCCATTCTCTCCTTGGTCGCCAGGATATGCTTGGCGCTGATCTCGATCTCCGTCGCCTGTCCCTGCGCGCCGCCCGAGGGCTGATGAATCATGATCTCCGCGTTGGGCAGCGCCATCCGCTTGCCCTTCGCGCCGCCCGCCAGAAGGAACGCGCCCATGCTCGCAGCCATGCCGATACATACGGTGGACACGTCGCACTTGATAAAGTTCATCGTGTCATAGATCGCCATACCTGCTGTGACGGAACCGCCCGGGCTGTTGATGTACAGATGAATGTCCTTCTCCGGATCCTCGGATTCGAGGAACAGCATCTGCGCCACGATCACGCTGGCGGTATCTTCCCGCACTTCCTCGCCCAGAAAAATGATCCTCTCCTTTAACAGTCTCGAATAAATGTCGTACGAGCGCTCCCCCTTGGAAGTCTGCTCAATGACGTAAGGTATCAATGCCATGTCAATTCCTCCGTTTTCGTCAAATCACTCTGCGGTGATCCGCTTCTCATCTCATTCCGGTTCGTTTTTCTCCGGCTATTTTTTACTCTCCTTCGCGTTCTCCGCCACGAACTCCGCCGCCTTTCTGACTGCGAGATCCTGCATGATATTCTTCTTTTCGCGCTCGCCCATAAGCTCTTTGACCTTGGCGACCTCCATCTGATAGACCTCCGCCATCATCTCAAGCTCCTTGTCGTAATCCGCCTCAGTCACCTCGATATTCTCGGCCTTCGCCACGGCCTCCAGCACCAGTCTTGCCTTGATGCGCTCCTCAGCCTGCGGCTTCATCTGCTCCACCATCTGCTGATAGTTGGTGCCCGTGAACTGGAAGTACTGCTCCATAGACAGCCCCTGCATCGTGATGCGCTGCGCGAACTCGTCTACCATCTGTCTCTGCTGCGTCTCCAGCATCGCCTCGGGGATCTCCATATCGGAGTCCTCCACGGCCGCCTTGACCGCCGCTTCCTCCCTGGCGTTCTTCGCATCCTTCGCCTTCTTCTCCGCCAGATTCTTCTTCACATCCTCGCGGTACTCCGCCAGCGTATCAAACTCCGACACCTCGCTGGCGAACTCGTCGTCCAGCTCGGGGAGCTCCTTCTCCTTGATCTCCTTAATCGTACATTTGAATACGGCGTCCTTGCCGCGCAGATCCTCGGCCTGATAGTCCTCCGGGAAAGTCACCTTCACCTCGACCTCCTTGCCGATCTCGGCGCCCACAAGCTGCTCCTCGAAGCCGGGGATAAACGCGCCGGAACCAATGGTCAGCGGGTAGTTCTCTCCCTTGCCGCCCTCGAACGCAACGCCGTCCACGAAACCCTCGAAGTCCAGCGTCGTGATGTCGCCATCCTTGACCGGTCTGTCCTCCACCGTGATATTTCTGGCGTTGTTCTCGCGCTCTCTGTTAATCTCGGCGTCCACATCTTCCTCGGTCACTTCGCTGTCAATCTTGTCGATCTTGACGCCCTTGTATTTGCCTAATTTCACCTCCGGCTTCAGCGCCACCGTCGCGGTGAAGATAAAAGGCTTGCCCGCCTCGATCTGCGTCACCTCGATCTTCGGGGAGGAGACGATATCCTCCTCGCACTCCGCAAGCGCCTTGTCGTAGGCGTCAGGGATCAGCTCGTTGGCGGCGTCCTCATAGAATACTTCCTTGCCGTACATCTTCTCTACAATCTGGCGGGGCACCTTTCCTTTTCTGAAGCCCGGAATGCTGATTTTGCTCTTCTGCTTCTGATAAGCCTTCTCAATCGCCTTCTCCAGTTTTTCCGCGCTCGACTCGATGGTAAGCTTCGCCATGTTCTTCTCTAATTTCTCGACCTGTAAACTCATTCGCTGGGTTCCTCCTTCAACTGTTACTGCCTGATTACAGTCATTTAAGCATTATAGCACAAACTCCCGGAAAATACCAGTGCTACTTTCTCGCCCTGCAATAATTCCGCGTCGTCCTCCCTGTGCGTCGCGACAACCAGCGTTCTTCCCTCCTGTCGCTCCATCAGATAAGCCGCGCTGCGGGCACGGTTTTCCTCGTCCAGTCCCGTGAAGGGTTCGTCCAGAACGAGTAGCTTCGAGCCCGAAAGCACCGCCCGCAGGAGCGCCACCCGCCTGCGCATGCCGCCGCTCAGCTCCCGGACCGGCTTCGTCAGACTCTCCTCCGGAAGAATCCGCGACGCTTCCCGCCTGACGTATTCGATGACCTGCGCCCTGCTTGTGCCCAATCCACCCGCATTCCGGCTCATGCACAGCATGATATTGCAGACGGTGTCATACTCCTCGCAGAGCCGGTCCTCCTGAAAAACCATGCCCGTGCGCGCGGGCGCCCCCGACACGCTGCCGGCATCAGCATTGTCCAGTCCGGTCAATATTCGCAGAAATGTGGTTTTTCCCGCCCCGGAGGGGGCCATGAGCAAATACCGTCCGCCCTGCGCCATATCCAGACTGTAATCCGCAAGCACCCGCTGCTCCCCGAAAGCCTTGCTGATATGGGCGGCGCTGATCCTGCCCGTCCCGCCGTCGGACACGGCCGCGGAGCCACCCTGTCTGTCCGTGCCGCCAGCGGCCGCCCGCGAAGACGCCGTCCTCTTTTTGTCCGCGGGAATCCCGCCGGGCACAGAAGTTTCCGCCGCCGACGTCCCGGGCATCTCTTTCCTGCTCCCGGCGGTCACAAGCGGATACGGCTTCCACGCCGCGAAAGCCTCCGCCAGCCGCAGCACCGCTTTTTCAAAAAGGAAGCTCAACAGAATCACCGTCAGTGTCCACGCGAACATACCCGCCGTATCCAGATAAATCTTGGACATATAGAGGCGCTCCCCCAGCGAGTAGTCCGGCAGGCCGATCACCTCCGCGGCAACGCCCGATTTCCAGCTCATGCCGAGAGAAATTTTCATACAGCTGTTCAGATACGGCATGAGCGCCGGTCTGTACAGATAGAAGAAACGGTTGAATCGCCCCATGCCAAAGACGCGCGCCATCTCCAGAAGTTCCTCGTCGGCGCTCTTCAGCCCCGCAATCGTATTGACGTACACGTTGGGAAATACAATCAGAAAACTGATGAAAAGAGACAGATGCCCTGCGCCGAACCAGATGAGCAGCAGCACCACAAAAGAGGCCACGGGAATCGATTTTAACGTCGAGATCACAGGGGCGAGCAGCTCCTGTACCGGCGCGAAACGGCTGCCGAGCGCGCCGAGCAGAAGCCCCGCGAGAAGGGCCAGGCCGAACCCCAGCCCAATCCTCGCAAAAGAGCCGAAAACGATCCTCAAAAAATCCGGCTGCAGCGCGTTCTGCACAAAAGCGCGCAGGACCTCCGCGGGTCCCACCAGAAGAATGCTGTTGTCCGCCCATGCCGCCGCGGCCTGCCACACGGCAAGCCAGAACAGTATGATGACCGCTTTCCTTATTTTTGTCCGCATGTCCACCTCTTTTGATATGACGCCGGGAAACAAATGCCGCTTCGCGGCGCTTGTTTCCCTTACGCGCCTAGTTTACATAGTAGAAATCATCGGCCGGAAGCGCTCCGCCCACGGAGGCGGGATCCTGCTCGAACAGCACCTCCAGATAACCCGAAAGCGCCGTCTTCATGTCCGCGCCGTCGATGTAGGTGATGTTGCACTGTGGCATAGCCTTGACCGCAACGGGCGCTTTCTCGATGATGCCCGCGGCGGCGACCAGCTCCGCCGCCTCCTCCACATGCTCGTTGGCGTAATCCGTGCTCACCGCATGCTCCTCCAGGAATTTTTCGACGGCCTCCCGGTGTTCCGACAGGAAATCGTTTCTCACTACGGTCACGCCCGTCACCAGACTGCTGCCGCCTTCCCCCTGAATCTTAGCCCATTCTTCCGTCAGATCCATCACCACGGTCAGGCTCTCGTTCTGCGCGCAGGCCGCCGTCACAAAAGGCTGCGGCAGCACGCCGATCGCATCCGGCGTCTGTGCGAGCACCGCCGCCACCTCCGTGGCCTCGGATTTATACTCCAGCGTCACATCCGCGTCGACGCCGTTTTCCTTGAGCAGATACTGCAGCACGTAGTCGGGCGTGGTCCCCTTGCCCGTCAGATAGACTGTCCTGCCCTTCAAATCCTCCATACTCTGCACCGCGCTGTCGCCCGATACCATATACAGGACGCCGAGGGTGTTGATATCGATGACGGACACGCCGCCCTCTGTCTTATTGTACAGCACGCTCGCCACATTGGCGGGCACGAGCGCGATGTCCAAGTCTCCCGAAACCATGGCGGGAAGCAGTTCATCCGCCGCCGCTGCCATCGTGAATTCGTAATGGTTTGCCGCCTCGCCCTTGTCTGCCTGGTCCATCAGGTAAACGAGTCCCATGGACGTCGGCCCTTTCAGGGAGCCGACCCGCACATCCACAGCCTCATAGGTCTCCTCATCGCCCTCTGTCTCTTCCGACCCGGCCGTCGCTTCGGCAGCTTCCGTCTGCGCAGCCTCCGGCGCCTTTTCTGTCTCCGACGCCTCTTCCTGCTCCTCGTCTGCAGTCTCGTCCGCAGCCGCCGTCTCCTGTGCCGCGGGCTGCGCCGAACCGCCGTCCTGCGCTCCTCCCGCGCCGCAACCTGCCAACGTCATAGCCGCCAAGGCCAGTCCCATCATTACCGTTACCGCTTTCCTTTTCATATGTCCTCTTCCTTTCCTTCTGACCGTCCGCAATCGAACCGGAAAAATAAAAAAGCACGTCCGGCAAGGCGCACTTTTTCATCCACACATATGTCTCAGCGGCCTTCCCTCTCAGCAGAGTCCCGCCCGGGGACTTCTCTTCGAGTGTCAGAATCTGTTTGATGTATCCCGTCAGCCGTCGCTTCCGGGTAACAAGCACCGCGGCCGCGCTGTCTCAGCACACGCCACACCAGAAATACTATACTATAATTTTTGACAAAAAACAACCCGCCTGATCATTCAGACGGGCCGTTCTCTTCGCTGCTTCTCAGCTTATTTCATCTGCTCTTCCTGGCTCTTGATCATTCTGCGAACCATCTCGCCGCCGATAGAACCTGCCTCCTTGGAAGTCAGGTCACCGTTGTAACCGTCCTTCAGAGACACGCCAAGCTCAGATGCAACCTCAGTCTTGAAGCGGTCCATTGCAGCCTTAGCCTCAGGGACCTCAACTCTATTCGTCTTGTTGCTTGCCATTTCTTTCACCTCCGAAATACATTTGGCCGGATTTCTCGTCGGAATACCCGGCTGTGATCTATATAATCGAGATAAGCGTTCATGTTCATCGCTTATCCTGATGTTAGTATGTTCGGATTGAAAAAAATTATTTTGGAAAGTTTTGTCAAGCTTCCATGTAGACCAGCTTTTCCTTCATCTGCTCCACCGCCTCTTTGCCCGTCAGCTGTTCCAGAATCGCCAGCGCAAAGGGGATTGCCGTTCCCATGCCGCGGCTCGTGATGACATGGCCGTCCGTCACGGCCTTCTCCCTGCACACTTCGGCGCCCTCCAGATGACTCTCGAAGCCGGGATTGGAACAGGCCCTTCTTCCTTTCAAAATGCCCTTGTGTCCGAAGATGCTGGGCGCCGCGCAGATCGCCGCGATATACCTGCCCTGCTCGTAGAACTCGTCCACCTTGTCCATCAGCGGCCGATACGCCTCCAGATTGGTTGTCCCCGGCATACCGCCCGGCAGAATCAGGATATCCGTTCCGCCGAAATCCGTCTCCTCAAACAGTTTATCCATTTTTACCGTAATTTTGTGGGAACCGGTCACTTCCCGCTCTCCCGTGACGGAAACCATGTCCGCCTCAATACCCGCTCTGCGCAGAATATCCACCACGGTCAGGGCCTCGATCTCCTCAAATCCCGTCGCAAAAAAAATCGCCGCTCTGCTCATCTTCATCTTACCTCCCGGAAAATAATCGAAAAAAGAAATCTCCAAAAATCACGGAGATTCCCTTTTTCTATACATATAAGGCATATATCAGTGTCACATTTCTACTTCATTACAAATTACTTCTATATGGCAATATTCGATTATCCTGTAATGCTAATTTATATAACTATGAATCACAAACAGAATATTTGGTAGAGTGGTCATATCTGCCCTCACCTTCCGGTTGTCGAATCAACCGCAGCATGCCTTATATTTATCATATTACCATGAATCATCACATTTTACAATTACCAAACGCTATTTTGTTATGCTGTCTGCAGACATCAGTTTTTGTAATTCGTCCTTGTTGTATTTTTCGATCCAATACAGCATATCGGCATATGTCAAAACATCAAAATCAATGGCGTATATGTCATTCAGTGCCAACGTTTTTACTCTTCCCTGTAAATACTCGTCATGCCCCCTATTTGTCTTTGGGAAAACAAACGTTGCCTGCTTCTTTAATAAAGCCGCCAGCTTATCTTCGCCGTTTCTTTCATAGTCAGATAACATACATAAATATAATATATGAATTCCTGTCAGAAACGCGAGCGTATAGTTAGAATAAAAAACAGACAAATCCATCGGTTCTGTTTCACTATATTCAAAGACTCTGACCTTCAATACTGCCGATGTAAAGCAAGCGCTCACCTTATGGATGTCTATCAGCTTCTCCCCATTTTCTCCAACATCAAAAAATTTCTCCCGAATGCTTTGTCTCTGGATATCATATTCTTCTAATATTCTCTGCTTTTTTTTATCCAGATTATTCAATGTCAGATTATAATGTTTCTGCACCGATAACGGAATGCTTTGGAGGACATCTTCTATCGCCCGGTCAAGCGCATTCGCACACAAATAGTTATAGGTTTCTGCTTTCATTCAAAGTCACCTACTTTTATATGGCAATTAGATAAATAGCCAGTAGCACGCAAACGCTCCATTTTATCGTCAATGCTCTCACTTTCATTCTTTAATTTTACATATTGGCGCATTGAGTTTTTGAATTCTAAAAATCTTACCTCTTCCTGATAATCTTTGCCAAAAACCTCTTTAATCTCCTGCAGCATAAGCGCTCCCTTCTTTCAATTTTCCCTTTACTTTTTCTTCCGTACTAAAAACACGCCAAAAAAGCACGCTACATATGCAATATTTATAATCAAATAAATAACCGTCATGGCAACATGACTTATTGCAGCATCGAACACTGCTGCCACACAATAAATACCCGTTAAAATAAACACCAGTGGTATGTACCTCATTGCCAGGCCCGAAGCTTTCTCACGCTTTGCCTTGGAGGTAGTAAAATACTGATACAACATACATACAACGATCGAAATAAATGTGGAAAAAGTATTACTGTTAGCGGTATTGATCACCGCAACTATAATATCTGTACTATCCCAAGCTGAAAGATCACTTAAAAATATTTTTATTATTCCCAGTGTAACATTTGCTATCCACAATACAATCGGAATTCCAATATGCCAATTTATTTCCTTTGTACCTTCCGCATACTCCATATATCAAGCCTCATTATATTCTTAAAAGTAAAACTTCTTAATCTCCACACCATAAATATATCTTACAAACTGTCCAGCGCATATGATACCGTATTTATCAGATCTTTACAGCTCTCTACCCAATATCGGCTATTTTCTCTTGTTTTTGTATTTTACCAGACTTTCTCCATAAAAACAACACTGTCATCCGCTGACGGATAAAACTTTACAGCAGCGGCAAATCCTCTTATAATAGGGTAAACTGTCACAGGAGCGAGCATACTATGGAAATCGAACGCAAATTTACCGTCAAAAAAATGCCGGAGAATCTGGCGCAGTATCCCTGCCACGTCATCGAGCAGGCCTATCTGAACACGGATCCCGTCGTGCGGGTGCGCAGGCAGGACGACGACTACTATATGACCTACAAGGGAAAAGGCCTTCTGGCCAGAGAGGAATACAATCTGCCGTTAAACGAGACGGCCTATTATCATCTGCGCGAAAAAGCCGACGGAAATATTATTTCCAAGAAGCGCTATGTGATACCGATCGCAGACCCGAAATTCACGGACGGCATCAGCCTCCCCGCGGCGGCTGCGGATGCCGCCGATGGTGTCTCGCCGTATGCCGGGCAGTGTATTGACTCATCCGGTCTATGTGTGGAACTGGACGTCTTCGAGCCGCCTTTTGCGCCGCTCATCATCGCGGAAGTGGAGTTTCCCTCCGAGGAGACCGCCAACGCCTTTATTCCGCTTGACTGGTTTGATCAAGATGTGACGAACGATCCCGCCTATCACAATTCCAACATGAGCAGACGCAGTTTCTGAGTTCTGCAGACGCATTTGCAGACAGCCGGCCGGCAGCAGCACCGCATCCGCTCCGCGGCGTCCCACAATTCCCATACCTCACCGCAAACCATCCGCCAGCCCTGCCGGACATGGCCCCGTGGATTCTCTCTCCACAAGCTCCGCCGGAAATACGATCTGCTGATGTTCCTGCCTGCCCGCGATCACGTCGAGCAGCAGCCGGATCGTCCGCTTCGCCATCTCCTCGGCGGGCTGTCTTATCGTCGTCAGCTTCGGGTTGTAATATTCTCCCAGTGCAATCCCGTCGTAACCCGCCACAGAGATGTCCTCCGGAATGCGCAGCCCGGCCTCCAGGACCGCCCTGCAGGCGCCGATGGCCAGCAGATCCGAGGCCGCATAGATGGCCGTCGCCTTCTTCCCCGACTCCAACAGCTTCTTCGCCGTGACATACCCGTTTTCCATGGAAAAATGATCCAACTCATCCTGCACATAACAGATCAGCCCTTCGTCCACCGCAATCCCGCAGTCCGCGTGCGCCTCTCTATAGCCGCCGATACGCCGCCGGCCGATGGCTTCCTCGGGCCGCTCCGTGATAAAAGCGATCCTTCGGTGCCCTAATCCCAGAAGATACTCTGTCATCTTACAGCTTTCCAACCGGTCGTCCACCGCGATATTGGAGAATTCCGCCCTGCCGATCCAGTCGGAGATATCGATGCCGATCGTGCTGAACACGATAGGCACCTTCAGCTTGTTGATCTTCTCCTCGGAGTGTGTGAAGCGCCCGCCCAGAAAGACGATGCCCCGAAGCCGTTTCTCCTTCTCCAGCTCCAGCGCCACATCCACTTCATCCTCGTCGGCTTCCACATGCCGCAGCACCAACGCATACCTGTCGCGCTGCGTCTCCTCCTCGATGATCTGAATCATGCTGCTGAAAAAAGGGTTCGTGATACCCTTGACGAGCACGGCGATACACTTGGCGTCCGTGCGTTTCAGGTTGCGGGCGCTGTTGTTGGGGATAAAGCCTGTCTCCTCAATTACGCGCATGACCATCTCCCGCGTCGCCGGATTGATGTCCGGATGGTTGTTGATCGCCCGGGAGACCGTGCTCACTCCCACGCCGCACTGTCTCGCTATATCCTTGATCGTTGTCTCCGCCATGGCCTGTTCTCCACATATACATACGCTGGCAGCTTCCCATTCATGAGGCTGCCAGCGTTTTTGTCTGTTTCTCCTGTTTTATCTCCGCATTCCGCTATCGCGCGCTCCGCGCTGTCCATGCCGCTGCGGTCCGCCGTGCCGCCTGCCAGACGCGTCACCGCCGCCGCTCTTCCTGACAAGCTCCCTGCCGGACGCGTCACTGCCGCAGTCTGCCGTACAGTTTCGTCATCTCACAGATGCGCTCCGCCAGTTCGTCCGTGAACGCGCCCTCGCGCATCCTCCACTTCCAGTTAATTCCCAGCGTGGACGGAATGTTGATCCGCGCCTCCGAACCCAGTCCCAGATAGTCCTGCATAGGAATGACACAAGTGTCAGACACGCTCGCCATGGCCGCCCGGATAAAGGCCCACTGCACATCTTTATTGCCGCGGATATTCAGGTAGCGCCTCGCGAATTTCTTGTCCTTGCGGTTCAATTGACCAAACCAGCCAAGCGTCGTGTCATTGTCATGGGTTCCCGTGTAAACGATGCTGTTCGCCGCATAGTTGTGCGGCAGATAATCGTTCTCCTCCCGGGAGTCGAACGCAAACTGCAGGATCTTCATGCCCGGATAGCCGGTTTTCTTCACCAAATTTATGACCGATTTGGTCAAAAATCCGAGATCCTCCGCAATCACGGCCTTTTTGCCGAGATTCGTCTTGATTGCCTGAAAGATATCGTAGCCCGGCCCTTTCTCCCAGTGCCCAAACTCCGCCGTCTCGTCCCCGTAGGGAATGGAATAATACTCGTCGAAGCCCCGGAAGTGGTCGATGCGCACCACGTCGTAGAGCTTGTAGCAGTACGCCATCCGCCGCAGCCACCAGGCATAGCCCGTCTTCTTGTGATAGTCCCAGCGGTACAGCGGATTGCCCCACAGCTGCCCCGTCGCGGAGAAGGAATCCGGCGGGCAGCCCGCCACAGCCACCGGCGTCAGCGTCTCGTCCAGCTGGAACAGCTCCGGGTTCGCCCAGGTGTCCGCGCTGTCGAACGCCACATAGATCGGAATGTCCCCGATGATCTCGATGCCCTTGCCGTTCGCGTACGCCTTCAGCGCAAACCACTGCTTCGCGAACAGATACTGCTGGAACCTGTAAAAGTCCACTTCCTCCGCGTACTTCTCGCGGTAGCGTTTCAGCGCCGCGGGCCTGCGGAGTTTGATGTCCTCATCCCACTCGCTCCAGCTTACGCCGTCAAAGGAGTTCTTCACCGCCATATAGAGCGCGTAGTCGTCCAGCCAGCCGCTGTTCTCGCGCACGAAGGCCTGATAATCCGCATCCTTCGCGATACCGCTGTTGTCAAACGCTTTCTTCAGCACCTTGAATCTGGAGAGATAGATTTTCTCGTAGTCTATGTACTCCTCGTCGTCCCCGAAATCGCAGCTGTCGCAGTCGGCCTTCGTCAGCCAGCCCGCCTCGACCAGCGCCTCCAGGTCGATGTAATAGGGATTTCCCGCAAAGGTGGAGAAGGACTGGTAGGGAGAATCTCCGTATCCGGTAGGTCCAAGCGGCAATATCTGCCAGTAGGACTGTCCCGCTTTCTCCAAAGAATCGATAAACGCATACGCCTGCCCGGAAAAAGTTCCGATCCCATACCGGGAAGGAATACTCGACACAGGCATCAAAATTCCGCTCTTTCTCATACTCTCCTGATCCTTTCACGCAAAATTCATCCGTTCACATTCACCTGTTTTCCGCCGCACAAAGATGTGCTACCATTGTACTCTCTTTTTTTATGCAAGGCAAGCCCCAAAACACCCCGCGAAGCGAGAGCCGGCGGCGGATGGCGCGCCGCGCATGATCAGCCTTTTACGGCTCCTGCCAGCACGCCCTCAATAATATACTTCTGGCACACGATGTAGAAGATCACGATCGGCAGGATCGCCAGCACGAGCACGGCCATCATAGCGCCCCAGTCGATCTGTCCGTGGCTCTGTTTCAGGTACTGTACCGCAATCGGGATAGTCTTGTACCTGTTGATATTCAACACCAGGCTCGGCAGGAGATAGTCGTTCCACACCCACATTGCCTGTAGGATCGCCACCGTGACGACCGTCGGCTTCAGGATCGGCAGGATGATCCGGAAGAAAGTCTGTATCGGATTGCAGCCGTCGATCATCGCAGCCTCCTCAATTTCGATCGAAATGCCCTTGACAAAGCCCGTAAACATGAACACCGACAGGCCCGCGCCGAATCCCAGATAGACGACGATGATGCCTACGGGGTTGGACAGATGGAGCATGTTGGCGAATTTGGACAGCGTAAACATCACCATCTGGAACGGCACGATCATGGAAAACAGGCACATAAGGTACATGAATTTGGAAAACTTCGAGTGCACCCGCACAATGTACCATGCGCACATGGAGCAGCACAGAACGATGGCCGCCACGGAAAATACCGTGATGAACAGCGAGTTGCCAAAACAGGTAAAGAAATTCGTCGCTTTCAGCCCGTTCTTATAATTCAGTATGCCGCAGAATATCTGCCGCGCGCCGTCCATAAACTTATCCCAGCCGTCCGCCAGAGAGTTCGTGCTGAACCCAAACGGATAGCGGAAAATATATGCCTTGCGCTTAAAAGAGTTCAAAAGCACCACCAGCATCGGTGAGATCCACAGAATACTGATAACCGCAAAGATCAGAGAGAGGATCCCGCCGTGTCTGGCCCTCCTCACCGCGCTGACCTGTTCGTTTTCCTTAGCCATCAATCCTTCACCTCCCTGCTCGTCGTCAGCTTATTCTGTGCCACGGCGATAACCGCCACCAGAATAAAGAAGATCACCGCTTTTGCCTGTCCAACGCCCTGCCATCCGGTGGTGCCGTACATCGTGTCGTAGATATTCAGCGCCAGCAGCTGCGACATCTTGCCCGGATTGCCTCCAGTGAGCGCCAGGTTCTGGTCAAACAGCTTGAAACCGTTCGTCAGCGTCAGGAAAGAGCAGATCGTAATCGTCGGCATCAGCATCGGCAATGTCACATTACGCAGCATCTGCCACGCATTCGCCCCGTCGATCCTGGCCGCTTCGATCAGTTCTCCCGGAATATTCTGGATGCCCGCCACATAGATGATCATCATATAACCAATCTGCTGCCAGCACACCACAATGATCAGGCCCCAAAACGCGGTCCACTGCGAAGATACGATCGTCTTGGAATAATTCTGCAGCACCGCATTGAAGATCATCAGCCAGATATAGCTGAGCACAATGCCGCCGATCAGATTCGGCAGGAAGAAGGCCGTCCGGAACAAATTCGTCCCGCGGATCCCCTTGGTAAGCGCCATACCGATCCCGAAAGCCACCAGATTGATGACGATGACAGACACCGCCGTGAACAGCGCCGTGTACCAGATCGCGTGTAAGAACGAGGTGTCCAGCTTACCGTTCACAATAAAGATCCTCGTATAATTCTCCAACCCGACCCATGACCAGTCCACGACTGTCGTGAACTTGCAGAAAGATAAAAAGATCCCGTAGAGGAACGGAACGATAAAACCGATCGTAAACGCGATCAGGGTCGGCAATACAAACAGGGGAAAACACCGTTTAATTGATTTTTCCATAATGCGCCGCCTTTCTCTTTTTTAAAATAGGGGCAAGCAAAATCCACTCGCCCCTATATCACTCACTGTCTGTACTACTATATGTAACTGTCCCTTACTGGTTGTTGGTCATTCCCCAGTAGTACGCCCACTGGTCTACGAACGCCGTCTTCACATCATCCCATGAGCCGCCTCTCTCGGTATACTCTGTCAGGGGCGCTACGAAATCCGCTCTCCAGTCGTCAACCGCGGGAGTCGCGTTGAAGCTCCATGCGACCGAAGTCTTGCCCGCCGCCGCGTACTCATTCGCCTTAGCCGCGAACGCGTTGTTGGATGTATACTCGTCCGTGAAGGTGTCAAACGGAACCGTAAGGCCCATCTGGTTCGTGATGGCGTCGCGTCCCTCGTCGGAAGTGATCACCCAGTCAAGAAATGCCAGCGTCGCGTCGATATCCTCCTGTGATGCCTGCGCGTTGACCGCCCAGTGATTCTCCGTACCTACCGCAAGACCCTCGTTCGCGTCGTCAACACCGAAATAGATCGGCATCATGGAGAGATCGTCCGTCGTCACCGTGTAACCGTTCTCGTTGTCGGGCGCGAATGCCGCGTACTCCCAGTCGCCGTTCTGATAGAACACCGCCTCTCCAAGGCCAAGTTCCTGCTCGGCATTGTATGCGCCGGAGTCAAGCGTCGCTTTGTCTGCTGAAGAAGTGTTGATATACATATCCCAAACGTTCTTGAAGTTGTCAAGATACTTGCCTGTCACCGTCTCCTGTCCGGCCGTCAGATCGCAGCCTGCGTCCTTGAACTCATAGTAGAGCGCCAGACCCGCAAGGTGGCCGGAAAATCTCCAGCTGGAACCGCTGTCCAGACCTGAGGATGCGAAAGCGCCCGTCAGGTTCGTTCCCAGAGCGTCATTGATCTCGTCCACGCGGCTGTTGATGTCGGTTGCCACAGCGTTCAGCGTCTCGAAATCGTCGATCTCGTCGATGGAGGAAACAACCGCGCCGTCCATCCCGCAGTAGCCTTCCAGGATCGTCTTGTTGTAGATAATGCCGTAGCACTCATAGCAGTTCGCAACCGCCGCTATCTTGCCGTCATACTCCAGCGCCAGAGACTTATCCGTCAGATGGCTGTACAGGGAACTGTCCTTTAAGTCATAAATATAATTCGCATACTCTGCGCAGTCGGACGCATTGCCGATATTGAAGATCGTGGGTGCCTCGGATTTCGCCAGTTCAGACTGCAGCGTCGTCTTGTACTGTCCGTCAGCCGCCGTCACCACCATGACCTCCGTGCCGGTCTGGCTCGTGTAAGCCGCCGCCAGATCCTGCCACGCGCCATCCGTCTCAGGTTTGAAATTCAGCAGATATACGGAACCGTCGCCGGAGGCTGCCGTCGTCCCGGCATTATCCTCCCCGGTCGTGTCCGCCGTCGTATTCGTTGTCGTATCCGCCGCCGCATCCCCCGCGGGAGCCGTCTCGCCGCCGCTGCCGCAGCCTGCCAACAGAGTGGACATCATCGCCGCGCAAAGCAAAACGCTTACCAGTTTCTTTTTCATGTTCTCTTCCCTCTTCCTTTCATAACATCGTTGATATGCTCTTGTCTTGTCGCTGTTCCGGCAACGTTTTCGGTATCGTTATCGGTAACGTTTCCAAGACCTTGTAATGAGTATACATCCATTTCGCAGATTTGACAAGAGAGCCGCCGCAACTTTGCCGTTTTTACCAGAAAGGGCTGTGATGTTTTGTGTAAAACATACAAAAGTTGGCAGCCGCTGCACATCGAAAGCATCATACCGATATTGCGGCTATCCGGTCAGCCTACTGCCTTTTGCATAATAAGAAATATCATGTGTAAAAGCCACTTTCTTCAACACCTACATTCTTAAGAAACTGTGTAACTGTCATACATTTCGGATGTTCCATTTCTAAACTTAAAAAGTCTTTATCCCCTGTCAAAATAATATCTACATCATACACAATTGCCGCATTTAAGATCGGTTGGTCTTTTGCGTCGCGTATCAGTTTTTCCGCATGGTCTACTGCCGGAATCAGTTCATAGGACATTTCTGCAAGCAGCACTTCCGCATCTGGCAAAAACTTCGGCGCTTTTCGTTTCAAAATGTTGCGAAACTCCATAATATTGCGGTCGCATAAAACAATTTCATGATTATCTGCAACATACAACAATGCCTGCGCCGGCTTGGAATGAGGAAAAACCAATGCAGAGAACAGAATATTTGTGTCAATCAATATACGATACGCATGCTACTTTTCCTCTCCATAGCGCACTTCGTCCACGAGCATCTGCATATCATCCTCACTGGTAACGCCCATTGTTTCGGCAGCACCGGTAAAAGCCGACTGCGCTTTGCGGATTGCTTCGGAAGAGGCATTGCTTACAACAATTTCTCCGTCTTGCTTCTGAAAGAACAACATCTTATCTCCGGACTTTAAGCCAAGCAGCCGCCGGATTTCTATCGGCACCGTAATCTGACCATTTGCAGAGATTTTCGCTAAATTCATAAAGATCATCCTTTCTATTCTTGAAATCTAAAGAAAACTTGAGATCATTTATAGTGTATCCCATTCGGAAACAAAAGTAAACTTATTTCCAATCGCCATTTGTTATCTTAAATGGACTCAATAAATTTTTGGCAGCTTTTTACTTTTTTCTTCATCACTTCGAGTCAATACATCAACTAATCCATTGCAGAAATCGGCAATAATTGGGCTCGATGCAACATTTACATTATCAGGATTCATATGAAATTTTGCTTCCAATAATGCTTTGTGCAAATTCAGCATTACATAATAATCCTTTATTTCTATTTCAATTCCGTCCAAAAAAAATCATTCTCCTTTGCAGACTTATTCTGGTATTTATAAATCTTTCATTACTCTCAATGATTTGTAAAAAGAAATATCGTTTTCTCCCATAGCATACAGCCACGGGGTATCCTTTCTGTCCATCTTATATATTTGTCCCCTGTTCATGTCAATATATTGATTGAAGATTTCTATGCATGAATCTATTTTTTCAGTTTCGTAATATTCCTTCCCCACAATTAGCGTTATCAAAGAGCTTTCTCTATAAATTAAAAGATTATAATCAAAAACGGCTGCCCTATAATCTTTTGGAAGAGAATAGCAGGCAAAATCAGTTAGAAGATTTCCGTCTTCAATTTTTTTTAATATTTCTTTCTCTTTACGCGCAACAGTAACTACCTTTTTTGGATATTGTGAACCCGTTACTCCCAAATGTGTAATACTGAGTTCAAACATTTGAAATATTCTTTTCATGTCAGTATACCATGCAAGCCAATTGTAATCATCGCGCAGATCACCCCACATCGTTAATGAAACGGTAAGGTTATCCATATCACAGTTCTCCTTTACTCCGAATATAAAACTTTTATATCGTTTGGAATCGTTTATCGTCTATCGCGGAAGATACTTTGCTGAAAGCATTTGGGATAATTCCTTCACAGAGTCGAAAATCAGATGCGGCCGCACTTCCGACGCCCGCGCGTCCTCGACGGACGCCTCGCCGCTCAGTACCAGAATGCTTTTTAAGCCGTTGTTCCTGCCCGCGGCGATATCCGTGTAGAGCCGGTCGCCCACCATGGCGATCTGCTCCCGCGCCGTGTTCACCCGCGTGCAGAGATAGTCGATGATATCCCCGTTGGGCTTGCCGATGACGCGGTCCGGATAGCGGAAGGCCGAGGCGCGGATAAAGGCGTGAATCGCTCCCGCGTCGGGGATAAACCCCGTCTCCGTCGGACAGTTGTAGTCCGGATGCGTCGCCAGATAGGGAAGTCCCGCCCTGACATGGTCGCAGACCCGGCACATCTTCTCATAATTGAGAGAGGTGTCGAAGGCCGTCACCACCACGTCGGGGTGCGCTTCCTCCAGCACGATTCCCGCCTGCCTGAACTCCTCCCGCAGCATGTCATTGCCGAGCAGAAATATCTTCGCACCCGGAAAGTGCTCCTGCAGATACGCGATGGTGGCCTGTCCCGAGGTGACGATCTTCTCCTCGCCCACGTCAAGCCCCATGCGGTGCAGCTTCTCCACATAGACGGCCGCATTCTTTGAGGAATTGTTGGTCACAAAGACATAGCTTCTGCCCGTCTCCTCTATCTTATGTAAAAACTCCATCGCGCCGTCGATCCACCTCTCTCCGAGGTAGACCGTGCCGTCCATGTCCAGCGCAAAACAGCGGATTCCCTGCAGTATATTGTTTTCGTCCTGATTGACGGGCGGTAAAGTTTCCTTTTTCATCTCTTTCTCTCTCTATCCAATCCTTCCAGCATTCTTATTTCAGCGCTTCACTCAAGCTTTTCGGGATACCTCTCGGCCCTCTCACCGCATGGATCCCGTACTTCTCGCTCAGCACGTCAAAGGTAAACTTATCCGGCGGATAGCGCTTCAGCAGTTTTATCTTCATCAGGCCGGTCATGTGGACATTGCCGTCGTCATACGAATAAGGGATATCCGTCTTCGTCACCCTGCACTTGTAGAGAACCGCCGATACCGGCGCGGCGACATACAGGAACACGGTATCCCCCTTTTTGATACCTCTGCCCTGTTTCCAGTCAATCTCGTCCGCCTGTGAAAAAGCCGCCTCCACATCGTAATACTTCGGATTGGCCGGGATGAGCCACTCCTTGGCCGGCCTGTGCGCCTGCTTCGTTTTGACGGAGGCCGTCGCCATATAGCTCTCCTGCAGCCATCTGCAGATCTCGTCAAATTCCACCGTGCCGTCCAGCAAAATGGAAATCCAATTTCCCCTGGCGATATGATAGCCCCGGAAAAAGCCCTCCTGCCGCACCAGCATATCCGCCAGAAAAGGATCCGCGATTTTCACGTTCAGAATATCCACCGTCTCTTCCGTGTCCAATCCCAGCTTATCTCCCGGCACATCCATGACAAGTGCGAACCACTTCCGGTTGTCCTCGTGCCTGAAAACCGCATAGCCCGGAACCCGCCTCCACAGATATTCCGGGGAGACTTTATATTTTTTGGTGATATAAGCCGAAAGCTGTTCTCTGAAAGATTTCATGGCTTCTTCCTCATCTTTTCTCAATCCCGCCCCAGGCGCCATATGCCTAATCGCTGACGTCGCTGTCCAGAATCACGATAAATTCATACGCCGCGAAGCGCTCCTTCATGCGCCTGATGATATCCTGTTCAATCTCTGTCTGGTTCTCCGCCTTGAAATCGATGATCAGGTCAAAGTACACCAGCATCTTCTCCGTGTCCACATAAAAGCCGTGCATCTGCAGAACCTCCGGGTATTCCCGCACAAGCCCGGCCAGCGCCTCCTTCATCTCGGCGAAAATTCCGCTCATCGTATTGGAGGCGTAGATGCCGACTGTCAGCACAATGCCAAAGCTTCTGTAGACGTCCTCCGTGATCTGCCTGGTAAGCCCGTGGATCTCTCTGGCAGTCATATCGTCCGGCACTTCAATATGCACTGAGCCGATCATCCGCTCCGGCCCGTACTGGTGCAGCGCGAGATCGTATGCGCCCAGGACCGCGGGATTTTTGCAGATAAAATTCTTGAGCTCGCCGGAAAGCCTGCTGTCCACCCGCGCTCCGATGATATTGCCGAGACTCTCCATCAGGATCTCGATGCCCGCCTTAAAGATAAAGACGGAAATCACAACGCCCAGAATCCCCTCGATACTGACCGAGAACGCCATGCTGACGCCCGCCGCCGCCAGAGTGGAGAGCGAGATGACGGCGTCCATCATCGAGTCCGTACCAGAGGCGGTCAGGGACTCCGAGTGATAGGTTCTGCCCGCCTTTTTGATATAACGCCCGAAAATCAGCTTGACGGCCGCTGCAACGGCAATGATGACCAGCGACGCCGCGGAATAGCTCGCCGCAGCCGGATGAAGCATTTTGTCGAAGGATTCCCGGAAAGCCGCAAAGCCGGCCAGCAGAATGATGACCGCCACGGTGACGGAGCTGACATACTCCACCTTTCCGTAGCCGTAGGGATGTTTTCTGTCCGGCGCCCTGTTCGCAAGTTTCGTCCCGATGATGGTGACGACCGAGGACAGCGCGTCCGCCAGATTATTGACGCCGTCCAGAATGATCGCGATGGAACTGCTCAGAAAACCCACCGCCAGTTTGAACCCCACCAGCACAATGTTGACGACAATGCCCAGCGCGCTTATTCTGATAATTTCCTTCTCCCTGTTCATCCGTCTTCTCCTCAAAACGTATCTGAAAGCAATCCGCCCTCCAAACCGGAGGGCGAAGCCTGTCTGCTCGACCAAGTATTATTTTACCATATTTTATTTTAAATACAATCCGCCAGTGCAAACCACCGGTATTCCTTCATCCGATTAAATTTTTAAAAGTAAATTGACATATTTTCATCGTCTGCGTATAATGAATGATGAAGGCGAAATCCGTCATCGAAAATATTGTTCGCTCACCGGAAGCGTCTAATAAATGTCCGGCTCGAAAATCAAGCCCTATCGAAAGGTAGGGCTATTTCTATCAGCAGGGAGATTATGATTTATCAAGAAAGCGAGGACCGCCGGATATGAAAGAACAGCTGTACACGATTCCGTTGAACGACGCCATGAACGCCGACGACGAATGCCCCTTCTGCTACATCGAGCGGAATGTGGAGCAGGACCTGTTGGATTTCGTGCTGGGCGCCGGTTCCTCCTACATGGAGAGCGACGTCCGCGAGCAGACCGATCTGGCGGGCTTCTGCCGGAATCATTTCAAGAAAATGTTTGACTACGGCAACACCCTGGGCAACGCCTGGATCCTGAAAACGCACTATATGCAGATCAACCGCGAGATGCAGGAGCAGTTTAAGAACTTCAAACCCGGAAAGACTTCCCTGAAAGACAAGTTCAAAAAGCAGACCGAGCGGCAGAATCCCATCGGCATCTGGGTGGAGAAGAAGGAACAGTCCTGCTATATCTGCAAGCGCTACGCCGACACCTACGAGCGCTATCTGGACACATTTTTCGTCATGTACAAGCGGGATCAGGAGTTTCGCGACAAGGTGAAGAACGGCAAGGGGTTCTGCCTGCACCACTTCGGCGATCTGTGCGAGGCCGCAGACAGCCGCTTAAACGACAGGGAGAAAGCGGAGTTCTACGACACGGTATTCCCGCTGATGGAGCGCAACATGGCGCGTCTCTCAGAAGATGTGTCGTGGCTGGTGGAGAAGTTCGACTACCGCAACAAGGACGCCGACTGGAAGAACTCGAAGGACGCGATCCAGCGCGGCATGCAGAAATTAAAGGGCGGCTATCCCGCCGACCCGCCCTATAAGATGAACAAATAAAACAGGCGCTCTTGCGCGCATTCAAAAATGACACCGGCCCTCGCCGATGTCATTTTTATCTGCCGGGCGCTGCCCGCACAGCCATATGTTCACACCTGCACAGCTTACCGGGGCGCTCACATAGCGTCCATGGAGCCGTCGCTGTCGTCGTCAAAGAATTCCTCCACTTTGACTTCCGCCTGATCCGCAGCCTTCTTAACGGTGCCCGCAGCCTCTTTCACCGTGTCCGCGGCCTTCTCCGCCGTATCTTTCACGGCGCCTACAACCTTGTCTGAGGTCTCCGCCGTCGCCGCTTTCAGCCCTTCCTTAAATTCCTCCGCTTTCTCCAGATCCAGATCGACATAGCTGCGGTCCGCTTCCTTCGACGTCTCATCCTCCTCCAGATCATCGTCGAAATTATCGAAATCGTCGTCATCGTCAAAGCTTTCGTCCGCAAAGCGGTTCTTGCCCTGCAGATAGTAGTACGCGCCTGCCGCCGCCGCGCCGAGCGCCGCCGTCGCCATCAGAAATTTACCGAATTTTTTTGCCATGAGGGTCTCCTTTCACCGACTCGTTGTGTTGTATTGTATAATATACTAATACTATTTTACCAAATTGAAAAGGGAATATGTACAAAAAAATATCTTTTTTTCCGCTGTCACCGCCTCAGACACAACATCTTGTATCTCGAAAAGTTTTTGGAACAAGTTTCCCCGCAGACATTGAACCGGCCGCCTTTTTGTGATATATTAAAATTCGACTCATAAAGTCAATATATGGGATTCGCTGTTTCATAATGCATATAATTCCGTATATATTTTACAATCGCAAAGCGCACGGGAAGTACTATGAACGAAAAATTTTTTGATCTGAAAAAAGAGAAGCAGGACCGCATGATCAATGCCGCCCTGAAAATATTCGCGGCGAACGGCTACAAGCACGCCAGCACGGACGACATCGTGGCCGAAGCCGGCATCAGCAAGGGGCTTCTGTTCCATTATTTCGGAAGCAAGATCGGCCTCTATACCTTTCTGTACGACTACAGCGTCCGCTTTATGAAGCTGGAGCTGACGACGGGCGTATCCTCCACGGCCAGCGACTACTTCGAGATCCGCAAGCAGATCGAGTTCGCGAAAATGCAGGTGCTGAAAAACTACCCGTACATGCAGCGTTTCCTGGAGCGCTGCGCCTCCGAGACCTCGGCTGAAGCTCTCGCTGCGACCGGCGAACAGCGCGGCGCGATCTGGGAGCTGTACAACAGTCTGAAGGAACAGGCTGACCGTGATCTCTTTGCGGCAAATGTGTCTTTCGAGAAACTGGATACCATGCTGGACTATACGATCAGCGGCCTGATGGCGGCCCACGCCGCGCAAGCCTCCTTCCGCCCCGAGAGCTTCTACGAGGAGGCCGTCTCCTATCTCGACATGATGCGCGAGATCGCGTACAGATAAAGTGTGACTCAGCCGCCTCTGTCGATCCCCCAGGCGGCTGCCAGACGTCCCACGCCCTCCCGTATCTCCTCTGCGGTCAGACCGCCGTATCCCAGAATCAGCATAGCGTCCTCCGTATCCCGCTCTCTCTCCTGTTTCTTCACCGCAGCGCTTTCGCTTTCCATATCACGCATCCGAAAATCGCGCATCCGATAGACCTTCACATCCGCCTCCGCGGCAAGGCGCGCCAGTTCTTCCTCGGAACGGCCTCTCCTGTCCGTCAGAATCATATGCAGCCCGGCGCTGTTTCCCGAAATCCGGAAATCCGTTTCAAAATCCCGCAGTTCGTCCAGCAAAAGATCGTGCTTCTCCCGATACCGCTTGCGCATCTTGTTCAGGTACCGCTCGAAATAACCGTCCCGGATAAACTCGTTCAGAATCGTCTGATCAATTCTCGATACGGTGGAGGAGTAGAAGCCGCACTCCTCCCGGTACTTTGCGAGGAGCGGATAGGGCAGCACCATGTAGCTGACGCGGATCGCCGGGGCGATCGCCTTGGAGAACGTGCCGATATAGACTACTTTGCCGTCCGTGTCCGACGCCTGCAGAGACGGCAGCGGCTTGCCCCTGTAGCGGAATTCGCTGTCATAGTCGTCCTCGATGAGATAGCGTTCCGGCTTCTCGGAGGCCCACTTCAGCAGCTCCATGCGCCTGCCGATCGGCATGGAGATACCCGTCGGGTACTGATGCGACGGCATCACGTACGCCACCTGCGCGTCGGTCCTGCGCAGCCGGTCCGTCCGCATGCCGTTCTCGTCCATCGGAATCAGCGATACCGGATAGGCGCACGAGCGAAATATTCGATAAGCCCTGACATAGGTGGGATTTTCCATCGCCACATGAACGTGGCGGCCAAGTATTTTTTCCAGTAAGAGAAGCAGGTAGTCGTTCCCCGCTCCGACAACGATCTGTTCCGGCGCGCAGCTGACGCCCCGCGACCCGTGCAGATAACGGCATATGGTCGTTCTCAGCTGCAAGTCGCCCTGCGGCTCCCCTAGGGAGAACATCTGGCTGTTGGCGTCCACCAGAATGTTTTTGGTGATCTTCTTCCATGTCGCATACGGGAAAAAGCGCATGTCGATCGCGGTGGGAGAAAAATCATAGCGCGCCGAGGCCGGTCCGGAAGCATCCGGCGACGCCGCCCGGCTCTTCGGCGCCTCGTCGAGCGCGCAGAGCTCCTCGAAGGCGTTGACAAAATATCCCCTGCGGGGTCTCGCCTCCACATAACCCTCCGTCACCAGCTGATCGTAGGCCATATCCACCGTCGTTCTCGACACCTGCAGATACTCCGCCAAAAAACGAGCCGAGGGCAGCTTCTCGTTTCGAAGAAGATGCCCCGACCTGATTTCGTTTCTGATATATTCATAAATCTGCTCGTAGAGCGTCCTGCCGCTCTCCGGCTGTAACTGGATATGAATCGGTAATTCTTTCATAGATTCCGGTCCGCCGCTTACTTCTTGGCGGCATTCTTTTCCTTGATCTTCTGCATCAGCATCTCCTTGACGTCTCTCGCCTTATCCTTCATGCGCGGATTCGCCGTAGTAGACTGCAGGATACCCTGAATCAGACGGCTGGAAAGATCGTACTGGTCGAACCGCATCGCCGTGACCGCGATCAGGTAGTCCACCGTGGGCTCATCCATGCCGCACATCGGAAAGTTCTCGGTCTGTCTGGCCGCCAGAAAACCCTCCAGCGCATTTTTCAAAAACTCGTTCTCCTCGTCCGCGCACTGTTTCTTCTGCGCCTCGTAGTCCGGCAGATTCTTGTCGAGATGCTCCGCCTTGCCGCGCAGCAGCCACGCCGTCTTCAGACAGATATACGCCTTCTCGCTGGGTCTGGTCTGCTTGACGATCGCGTTCACAAGCGTCAGCTTGTAGCGCTCCAGCGCCTCGTCGTAGGTATAGATTTCTCTCGTGTCCTTCTGCGGCTTGAAGGTCGCGCTGATCTTCTCCCTGATATTCTTCATCTGCGGCGACGTCACGAACTTAAAGAATCTGCTCAGCGCCGCATAGCCGCAGTCCGGGCACATGATAACGTCGTATTTCAACAGATCGATCTGCTCATAGCGGGGCCGCAGATCCAAGTCGCTTCCCGCCAGCTTCGCCTTGCCGATCTTGACTGTCCTCGCCTTGAATTCTTTATCGCAGATCGGGCAGGTGAACGACTTGTCGAACAGGAAATCCTGCTCCTGCACGACCGGCGCCGCAGGCTTTCCGTCCGCCCCCTTCTCCGCTTTCTTCTGGCTCTCATAGAGATCCATATTTTCCAGATTTCCCAATCCGAACTGCTCTAATCCTGACAACAATCCTGCCATCGTACTTCCTCCAATCACTGCTTCCGCATATCGCTATCTTTTATTTTCTCACAAATTTACTTTTTCGGCAAGACAAAAGAACTCTTTAATGAAACAATTCTGTTGAACACAGGCGCATCCGGCTTAGAATCCCTGCTGTCCACACAGAAGAAGCCCTGTCTGACAAACTGAAAACGATCGTAGGCCTTCGCGCCCTTTACGGAAGGCTCAATATAGCACTCGCCCATGACCGTCAGCGAGTTCGGATTCAGGTTCAGGCTGCCGTCCTCATTGTACACGCCCTTCTCCTCGTCGATGATATTCTCGTACAGGCGCACCTCAGCTCTGACGGCATCCGCGGCGGACACCCAGTGGATGGTGCCCTTGACCTTGCGGCCGTCGGGGCTGTTGCCTCCTCTGGAGTCCGGGTCGTAGGTACAGTGCACCGTCGTCACCCTGCCGTCCGCATCCTTCTCGCAGCCTGTGCACTTCACGAAATAGGCGCCCATCAGACGCACCTCATTGCCGGGAAAGAGCCGGAAATATTTCTTCGGCGGCTCCTCCATGAAGTCCTCCCTGTCGATGTACAGCTCCCGCGAAAAAGGCACTTCCCTGCTGCCGAGCGACTCGTTCTCCGCGTTGTTGACAATCTCCAGCGTCTCCGTCCTGCCTTCCGGGTAATTGTCGATGACAAGTCTGACCGGATCGAGCACGGCCATGACGCGCGGGCACTTCATCTTGAGGTCTTCCCTGATACAGTACTCCAGCATGGCGTATTCCGCGGAGGCGTTGGACTTGGACACGCCGCACAGATCCACAAACATCCGGATGGATTCCGGCGTAAAGCCCCGCCTTCTGAGCGCGGCGATGGACACCAGTCTCGGATCGTCCCAGCCGTCCACAACGCCATCCTCCACCAGCTTTTTGATATATCTCTTGCCAGTGACTACATTGGTCAAATACATTTTGGCAAACTCGATCTGCTTCGGCGGATGCGGGTATTCCAGCTCCTGCACCACCCAGTTGTAGAGCGGTCTGTGATCCTCGAACTCCAGCGTGCAGATAGAGTGCGTGATGCCCTCGATGGCGTCCTCGATCGGGTGCGCGTAGTCGTACATCGGGTAGATGCACCACTTGTCGCCCGTGTTCTGATGGGAGAGATGCGCCACGCGGTAGATGATCGGGTCGCGCATATTGATGTTCGGCGACGTCATGTCAATCTTCGCGCGCAGGGTTTTCTCCCCGTCCGCATATTTGCCCTCCTTCATCTCCTCGAACAGCCGCAGGTTCTCCTCCACGCTCCTGTCGCGGTTCGGATCGTTCCTGCCCGGTTCGGTCAACGTGCCGCGGTACTCGCGCATCTGCTCCGCGGTCAGGTCGGACACGTACGCCTTGCCCTTTCTGATCAGCTTCAGCGCGCCCTCGTACATCTGGTCGAAATAGTTGGACGCGAAGAAAAGCCTGTCCTCATAGTCCGCGCCGAGCCACTTGACGTCCTCCTCGATGGCTTCCACGAACTCGCTTTTCTCCTTCGTCGGATTCGTGTCGTCGAAGCGGAGATTGAATTTGCCGCCGTACTGCTTCGCCAGCCCCGCGTTTAAGAGGATGCTCTTGGCATGTCCGATATGCAGATAGCCGTTGGGCTCGGGCGGAAATCTCGTGTTGACGGTATCGTAGACGCCCTCCGCCAGATCCCGGTCGATGATCTGCTCGATAAAGTTCCTCGAAACGGTTTCCTTTGTCTCATTTTCTTCCGTTGTAATCCTGTCGTTCTCGCTCATAGTCGTATGCTCCCCGGAACAAAGTTCCTGTTTCTTTATTATTTCTATATATTATCATAGAGGAATCAAAATAAAAAGCCCCAATTCATTATGCCGGCGTGTATGTCTCGAAGAAAATCTCCCGCTCCACCACGTAGATATCGTGTCTGTCGTCGCAGCGCACCGCCAGAAAATCTCCCTTCCTGCCAAGCATGTACTTCTCCTCGTCCCACGCGGTAAATACTTTGACTCTTTCGGTCAACTCCTTGGCGTGTATGTGTGAGCCGCCCTTCGCGATACAGCTTCCGGCATGCGCCGCCAGCTTCATGACTTCTCCGGTCGCCCGGTTGTGGATCATGGGCTCGTACACGCCGCTCTTCCCTCTCGGCCGGGCTCCGCTCAGACGGTACGGCTCTCCGGTGACGGTGTAGTTTTTCTCGAAATTTTCCCTGTGGTTGGGGTAGACCTCTCCCCTGATACCGATCATGATGATCAGATCCTCTTCCACCGTCATGTCCACGTCCCCCTCCAGCGTCCGGACTGTCACCGGCGTGCCGATGGGAAGGATGTGAGCCGCCTCCACATAACCGGCGTGCACGGGCTTCTTCCGGTAGCGCCGCATGTCGGACAGATCGATCTCGTACTCCCCGGCATAGATAATCCTGCAGTTGTCAAAGTAATCGTTCAGGCGCTGGCTGAAAAAAGCCTCGGAGTGCAGCGTCGGATAGACGTTCTCGTACAGCGCCCTGTTGATAAAGCCGCCTGCCTTCTCCCTGTGCCCGCCGCCGGAGCCGATCCCCTCCGCCAGGAATGAGGCGAGCTCGTTCGCCTGTACCTCCCTGATGCAGCTTCTGACAGAGAATTTATAGCCGTCCCCGATCTCATTGTAGACGACGCAGCTGTCCACCTCCGCCACCTGAATCAGGAAATCGCTGATCAGGCCGAGGATATTCGGATCGCAGGGCTGCGACCGGATGATCGCATAGCGGTAATCGTCGTTGTAGATATAGCGTATCATCGCCACGCCCGCAATCTCCATCTCCTGCAGCGACAGGTTGGAATTGCGAAAAAGCGTGATCAGCGATTTCTCACAGGGCAGGGCGTCCCGCATATCCATATCCAGCGGGTCAAAGATCTCCGAGAACTGATTCGTGTCCGTGTACAGGCCGTAATAGAGCGCCGTCCCCACCTTGCTGTCCTCTATCCTGCAGCCGCTGTCCCGCAGCATACTCCACACGAGCGTGGAGCAGCTGCCAAGATGCGGGTCGATCTCGCTCAGCGCCACATCGGTAATCTCTGTCTGGTGATGGTCTATGATCGCCACGTTCCTGGCCGGCAGTCTGGTCACATTGCCCGCGCCGTACTGACAGTCCACGGTGATCAGAAGTTCCGCCGCCGCGGACGCCGCCTGCAGCTGCGCCTCGCCTTTCTCCTCCACATGCTCGATGGGTATGTGCAGCTTCTCCACCATCAGCAGCAGATTGGGCTTCTGAATCCTGTTTCTGCCCGCGTACACCAGCCGCACCTGCTTCCCCCGATTCTGAAAATACCAGTACAGCGCAAATCCCGAAGCGATGGCGTCCGCGTCGGGATTGTCATGACACTGGATCGTGATGGAATCATATTGCAGCAGTTCCTCTAATCGCATAGCGTTTCTCCTGTCGTCTGTACTCGCGTTTCCCGCCTCACGCCGTCATCCGCCGTGGGGCTCAGCCACGCCGCGGCGTCCCGCCCTGGGTCACGCCGAATTTTTCCCGCATGGCGAGAAGCCTGTCAATCTGTTCATCGGGCAGCCGGTTCTGCGCGCCGAGCAGCCTGTCGGTGATCAGCAGAATCTTCGCGTAATGCTCCATGGACTCCAGCCTGTAATACGCCTCATACGGCTCTTCGGCCCAGGTCACCGCACCGTGGTTGCCAAGCAGAACGCCGTTGTGGGTGTGGCAGTAGGGCGCGATCGCCTCCGGCACCGCCTCCGTCCCCAGCTCCGCATAGGGAGCCACCGGCACGTCGCCCAGCGTGATAACCGCCTCGGCGAGAATCGGGCTGTCCAGCGGGATTCCCGCCACCGCAAAACTGGTGCAGATCGGCGGGTGGGCATGGCAGACGCTTCGAAGCGCGCCGTTCTCCCGATAAGCCCGCAGATGCATCTTCAGCTCGGAGGAAGGTCTGTACGTCCCCTCCAGCACATTGCCGTCCAGGTCCACTTTGACAAGCATCTTTTTCTTCATATAACCCTTGGAGACGCCCGTGGGAGTCGCCCAGACCTCGCTGTCGCCGACCCGCACGGAAATATTGCCGTCATTGGCCGCCACGAAGCCGCGCACATACATGCGCTGCCCGATATCGATAATGGCCTTCTTCGCGGCCTTGTCGTCCATGTAATTCATAGGTGCTCCTTCTATGACATATATTGCTCGCCCGCACGGATGCTGCAAAATCATCGCCGGTCACCCGCTTACGTTTTTACAGCATCCGCACAGGGAATAAGCATGTTCTACCGATTCTGCAACGCACCAAACAGCTCCTGAAACGCCGCCGTATAGGGCGGGCGCAGCACGCCGTGTTCGGTCACGATGGCGGTAATCAGCTCGTTGTCCGTGACGTCGAAGGCCGGGTTAAAAACTTTCACCCCCGCGGGCGCCATCGGCTTCTCATACCACATGTCCGTCACCTCCCCGGCGGGCCTCTCCTCAATCACGATGTCCGAACCCGTGGGCGTATCCATATCGATCGTCGAAGTCGGCGCGCACACATAAAAAGGAACGTTGTAGCGCTTCGCCACCGCCGCCACCACGGAGGTGCCGATCTTGTTCGCCACATCACCGTTAGCCGCTACCCGGTCGCAGCCCACGAACACCGCGTTGATCCAGCCGTTGCGCATGACCGTGGCGCACATATTGTCGCAGATTAGCGTCACATCCACGCCCGACGACTGCAGCTCGTAGGCTGTCAGGCGGGCTCCCTGCAGAAGCGGCCTCGTCTCATCCGCAAAGACGCGAAAGTGATAACCGCGCTCCTGCCCCAGATAGATCGGCGCCGTGGCAGTGCTGTACTTACAGGCGGCCAGCTGCCCCGCGTTGCAGTGCGTGAGAATCCCGTCGCCCGGCTTGACAAGCGACAGCCCGTATTCTCCGATGGCCCTGCACACGCGGATATCCTCCTCCTTCATGGCGACCGCCGTCTCCCGCAGCCTGCGCTTGATCTCTTCCACCGGCCGCGTCCGGTTCTCCTCGCAGACCCGCTCCATTCTGTTGAGCGCCCAGGAGAGATTGACCGCCGTGGGTCTGGCGGAATTCAGATAATCCTTATGTTCCCGGAACTTTCGATAAAAAGTATCATAGTCCTCCGCATCGATTCCCTTCGCCAGCAGATAGATGCCGAAGGCCGCCGCCACTCCGATGGCCGGCGCGCCCCGCACTTTGAGCAGATAAATCGCCTCCCAGATCTCCTGCGCGGTGTGCAGGCGAAGCAGCGTCGTCTCCGCGGGCAGCTTCGTCTGGTCGATCACCACCAGCGCGCTGTCCGCATCGTCCAGCGCCACCGTCTCATAGTCCATGATATTTTTATTCTGCATCGTGCCGTCCATAAATGTCTCCTGTGTCCGAAATACTGGCTTTATTATACGCACTGCGGTTCATTTTCGCAAGTGTGATCAGGATTCTCACAAAACAAAAACAGCCGGGATTCTTCCCGACCGCTTTTGTCATCACTGTTTCCGGCGTTGCTTGATATCCGCTCCAAACTACTGAGAAACCGCCAGCAGCTTCCTGCTCACCCTGGAAGAAACTTCCGCATAATAGGCCAATTCCGCCGCATTCATGTCCGCACTCTCCCATTTGGAAAAATCATCGACAAACTGCGCATATTTGCTCACGTAATTGGTGTAGTCGAGAAGAAGCGCCGTATCGCCCGGATTGGCCTTATATTTCTCCATAAAGGCAATGTACTCGTCCATGAATGCTTCGTAGCTGTCCATGGCCGCCTTGAAATCAGGATCGATCGCGCTGTCGTCCTCCTGCGCCTGCTCCGGCTCCGCTTCCGTCTCCTCTGCTTTCGGTTCCTCCTCCGCTTCTGCGGCGGCGTCCTGTTCCGGTGGTTCCGCGGAAGAACTGTCTTTCGTCTCTGCCTCCGCTTCCTCCTTCGCGGAAGAATTCGCTTTCTCTTTCTCCTTCTCCTCCGTCTCTTCCATCTCCTCGACGGCGTTCTGCTTCCGGGCTACCACAGAAGGACTTTCCGCGGGTTCCCACGAGTCTTCCGTCTGGACGGTCATAAGCGCATCAGACTCCTTATCCGCCCGCTCGCTCTTTTCATCCCGGTTGCCGACTGAACTGATCACGCCGGCGACAACAATCACCGCCAGAATGATAAACCACGCCCTCTTGTAAAAAGGTTTCTTGTTTTTGGCGCCGCAGGCGGGACAGAGCTTTGCGCTTGCCGCCATGGGCGTGCCACAGTTTCTGCACATCACCATTTTCGGATTTTTAGCCATTTTTTCTTCCTCTCTTTCCCTTTGTATTTATTTTCCCAAAATCCGCTGCTTCTCGGAATCAAATTCTTCCTTTGTCAGAATACCCTCATCCAGCAGAGCCTTCAGTTCCCTCAGCTGCTCCGCCTTGCTTTTGGATACCGCCTCATCCGAAGCGGAGATACTCTGCATATTCTGCACCATGGTATTTCCCAGCGCCAGGCCGGCTCCCAGGCCTGCCAGACCGCCATCCTGCCTCGAGGCGTCCCGCATGGCGCGCGCCGCCTGATACTGCATGAAGGCGTCCATATCCTGCCTGGCCATACCGATGCCGGACTGCTCGTCGAGCAGCTTTTCCACCTCCGCCGGAAGAGAAATATTCTCGATGATGATGTCGCTGAACCGAATACCGATCGCCTCGGTCTGCACATTCAGTTTTTCCTGCATCGCTCCCGACAGCTTTCCGTACTCGGCAGCCAGTTCCAGAACCGGCGCTGCCGTCTCGCCGAGCGCCGTCGTGAAAGCCTCCGTGACCATCGAGGAAAGATAGGCGACAATGTCATAAGTCATCACAATCCCCTTGGTTCCGAAGATTTCCCGCATGAAGACCGCCACATCGACGATGCGGAACGCAAATTTGCCAAACGCCCGGACACGCACCATGTTGAGGGTGCTGTCACGCTTCATGACAGGATTTTTGGTCGCCCACGGATTGTCCACAAACTGCCTTGTACTCACAAAATACAGGTCGGCGATCACCGGCGACACGAACAGGTACGGGAATGCCTGCAGGGTGGAGAGTACCGGCATATTTTCCGTCTTTAACGAGTATGTACCCGGCGGCAGGATATCGGCGAGCTGCCCTCCTTTCAGAAAAACCGCGCATTGACTTTCCCGCACAATCACCTTCGAGCCCTGCTTCAGTTCGTTATTTCCGCTCTCCCTCCGGAACTTCGCGACAAGCAGCTTGTTGCTGTCGTCCTCATATTCAATGACGTCAAGGAACTGATCCTTTACAATATCGATAAAACCCATGCCACACTCCTTCACTGCCGCAGCGGCAGACCGAATTCATCCTGAAAATTTCCCGATAAAATCAAAATAATGTCAATGAGCCAGCCCAACCCGAACAGACCCAGCGTGCACAGATAGACAATGCCCATTCCGATCTTGCCCACATAAAACTTGTGTGCTCCCAAACCACCCAAAAATATGCACAGAAGCAGCGCGACGCTCTTGCTCTTCCGGCTGACGCCGGGCGTGATCCCCGTCTGGTTGAACGGCGGTATGCCGAAAGCGGCCTGAGGCTGCATCTGCACAGGCAGCGGTGTCTGCTGCATCTGCTGCGGCTGCATCTGCACCGGAATGGTACTTCCATTGACTGTCATGTCGGGCGCCTTCTTTTCAGTGTACCCGCAGTAGCTGCAGGTATCCGCCTCCATCGGCGCCCCGCAGATCGGACATTTGATTTCCATAATTTTCCCTTCTCTCTGTCATTCTTCATAAAAGTTATATGCTAAAAATTACTGTATTCACGGTATTTAGCAATCTCTTATTTTAAACCGTCCTCAATGTCATCTGCAGCATAACTCTTTCCTGCAATATTAATTGCTAAATTCTCATCGCAGCCCGAAAAAACGCCTTCTCCTATTTCAATATTCCCATTTCCAATGTCAACTGTTTTCAACACTTCACAGTATTGAAACGCCCAGTCATCAATTTTAATCTCATTATCCGACTTTGCATTTGGACATATTGTAACGCTCGCAAGATCTTCACAATTATAAAAAGCATATTCACCCATGGTGACTGAATCACAGTCAATCGTTATCTCTTCTAAATCCTCACAACTTGAAAACACACTTTCTCCCATAATAACTTCAGAGCCGGTAATCGTTAAGCTGATATATGACCCATACTGAAAAGCATAATCGTCAAAAATCAAGGAACAATCAGTCATTTCAACTATCGCCGAATCACCGCAGCTGTAGAAAGCGTATTCTCCCGTCTCCAATGTACTGTCAGAGAATATGATCGATGTAAGGCCTTCACAGAACGAGAAGACGCTTTCTTCTATCTCCAATTCGCAATCGCTGATTGTAATACTTACGATATCTCCATACTCAAAAGCGCATTTGCCAATTGTTCCGGTGCAACCTTCAATTATCACATCCGCGTCTTTACCGCAACTATAAAAAGCGTAGTCATCTGCCTGAATATCACAATCAATAATTGAAATTGCATTCAAGTCTTCACAAGATGAAAATGCGTTTTCCTTTATTATGGGTGTACCGCCAATGATAGCCAAGGTTGTAAACTCACTATACTGAAAAGCGCCTTTGCCAATTTCATAATTGTAATTTGCCAACGTAATGCTTTCAACATCTTCCAATGAATCCAAGGCATATTCGTCGATCAAGGTAACCGTGTCGCCTTCCGGACTTTTCGTAGGAATGACAATATCCGTGTCTTTACATGTGCCTATTCCAACGATAGTACATGTACCGTCTCCATTGCTTTCATATTCAAAACCTTCAGACGGTTCCAAATCAGTTGCGATAATCTGACTGGGTCGATCGTTCTTGGATTTTAAGCCGTCAGCCGCCGTCTCTTCCTGCTCCGTATTGTTTGCTTCTCCAACCGTTTCAGTTACAGAATCATTCTGATTCTTATTCTCATTCTCGCTTTCATCCTCATTCTTGTCCTCATTCTCGATATTCGACAGACTGCTTTCACGATCTGCCCCATCCGTACTGGCGGCTTCTTTGCCTCCACAGCCTGTGCAGCATATCAAAATACACATGATAAGACATAATAAGCCGAAATGTTTCCTTGCTTTATACATAGATAATTCCTCCGTATCGCTTCACTTCTGATTATTTGTAGTCATCCATGCCCAACGCTTGGGGCAATCACTGCACTATTTCACCTCTCTCTCGTTTTTGGTACATCCTTCTCCTTATCACCGTAAAATTGCACCTTACGTGCAGTCAACTATTTTTTTCTATTAAGCGTCAGTTTGAAGAATTGAGTATCATCAAGAAAACTCTCAAGGAATCTGCTAATAATGTGGAAAAAGATAAACAAGGACTGTTAGAAAAAGCTAACGATGAAGCAAAAGATTTGTTTTAGCTGTAACAAGGCGGCACATGTATCCATGCGCCGCCTTGGATATAGAATAAATCCATTGATTGCTGCAAGCAAAATACTATATCGCGTATTGGACTCATTACGCCATCTGCATGACTTTGGCTTCCAGTTCCTTTAGTTCATCCATTGATAAAGATGGTACACATAACGCAATTTCATCTAATGATAACTTTCTCATTTTTATCATTCTTTCGGCGGTCTCTCTTGCCTCGCTGCTTTTAATGTCTTCTGCATAGGCCTCCAAAACCTGCTCATCATCAAACAATGTCATCATAATATCCACAACCTCCTGCTCTTTATTCTCCAGATATTCCCTTAGCACATTCCGATCTTTGCAGATACGAATCGTCTCCATGACTGCTTCCCGTGTCTGCCCGTATTTCCTTCTCTGCTCATTATACACCTTGCAGAAAATAATATACTCCCCGATAATGTTGCTCTCGTCCTCCTGATACAGCACCTTGACCTCTGCGTCTATGGCTATCTTCTCACCGCCGAAAAAATCTTTGGAGAGCGATATGGTATCCGGCGGATTTTCCGGTTTTTCTCCCGTGAATATCACATACAGTTCCGGTTTCGGCATATTCACTTTCTTGCTGCCATACAGGTTTTGTTTGGTACGCTTAAAATAATCATGGTAGGTCTGTATCAGATACAGAATCGCGCGGACAATGATGTTCAGCGTCCATGTTGACTGGCTTTCAACCAATATGACTAACCTGTCGCCAATGGAGAAGCCAAGATCATTGTAGTCCGCATCCACCAGTATATGCTTAATGGTAACATCTTTGATGTCGTCTTCCGTTACGCCGCTGTCCTCCGGATGGAGCGCCTGATACAGCCTGAGCAGATATTTTTTATCTTGAAAAAGATTCGTGAATACGCTATCCTTTATCTTTCGTTTTGGCGTAGTCTGCGCCATTTTGCCACCTCACTCATAACATTTGCATGAGGGCACATATATAATTTACCCTTTACAATCCAATTATATCGAAAAGCTCGCGGATTTACAATCAAATTCATATTAAATTTCTTTCCTGGAAGAATCCATATGAATATTATGAAACTATATCAAACAATATCAGAAAACAGGAGGATGTGAAACGTATCGTTTCGGCTTAAAGCGTTTTGATCAAATCATTCATTTTTTCAATTAAGATTTCGATGTTCCCCTGCTGCCTTTTCAGCTTGAGCAGCTGCTGTTTCATGATCGGTTTGAGCATATCGTCCGGCGCGTCGATCATGTCCTTGATCTCACAGATGCTGAAGCCCATCTGCTGAAACAGCCTGATCTTCTTGATTCTCGTCTGTGCCTCTTCGTCATAGAGTAAATGACCTCTTTCGTTCTTTCCCGTCTTCTGCACCAATCCGGCCTTCTCATAACCCTGAATGGCGCGTCGGGATATTCCGAAAGCCTCATGTATTTCTCGCAGCGTCATATCCATAATTTCCCATCTCTCCTTTTTAGCCTAAAATTGCACGTTGCGTGCAGTCAACACATTTTTTTTGCGCCTTTTTGATAACAAAAAACACATCCTCCAAATTGGGATGTGTTTTTTGCGCGAAAAACAATTTTCAAGCTGTCCGTCAATTGACATTTCCGCCGCCGCGTAGTATAGTAAAGTTCAATATTATCCCATGAGGGAGTAGCAAGCACACAGCGTGCAGCAAGTCAACATACTGGCCGTCTTGCGGCCTGGCTTGCTTTAAATTGCGAGACTCATGTATAACCGCCAACAGCTTCAGATCTCTGAGATCTGCAGACTGCTCTGTCGCTTTGTCCGGCGCGGTTGTACCTGAGTCTTTTTTGATTACCACAGGAGAAAAGAGAGATGGAATGGAGTCTTATATTTTTCTTTAACAGCGTCCTGCTGGGCGTGGGGCTGGCGATGGACGCCTTCTCGGTATCCCTGGCCAACGGCCTGCACGATCCGCAGATGAACGCCGGCCGGATGAACATGATCGCCGGCGTATTCGCCGGATTTCAGTTCGCCATGCCGCTGATCGGCTGGCTCTGCGTCCACACGATTCTTCGCTATTTTCGGGCGTTCGAACGGGCAATCCCCTGGATCGCCCTCCTGCTGCTCGCCTTCATCGGCGGCAAGATGCTGCTCGAGGGAATCCGCAGCGACAGCAGCGCGGAGACGCCGTCCGCCGGACTCGGCCTCGGCCTGCTGCTCATCCAGGGGATTGCCACCTCCATCGACGCGCTCTCCGTGGGCTTCACCATCGCCGAATACGGCTGGGGTATGGCGTTTGCGGCCTGTCTCATCATCGCCGTCGTCACTTATACGCTCTGTATGGCAGGCCTTATGATTGGCAAAAAATTCGGGACAAGGCTGTCCGATAAGGCGCAGATCCTCGGCGGTGTCATTCTGATCGCCATCGGAGCGGAAATCTTTATCGCTGGAGTGTTTTAATGAGCAGACTCTGCCGGTTTATGAATTTCTGATCCGCTCGCCCCGTTCATTAAAATTTTTCTCCAGCGCACGCTCCGTGGGCAGTCCGGATACGAGCAGCACGATACACTGCACGAAACAAAGTGCCGAGCTGAACCGGCCGAGCGTCTGCTGCGAAGCGCGGCAAAACGGGAAATGCGCGAGCGCCGACAGCCCAAGCATAATCCAGCCGATCTTCCACCACAGACGCCCGCAGTATTCCTGCGCGAACCGCCAGGTGTCCGCATTCTTCATGGAGCGTTTCGTCCGATAACCGTATGCCATATTGACACCCGCCGGCGGATGCTTCCACAGCAGCCTGCCAAAGACGATCAGCAGAAACGGTATCAGCAGATCGCAGCAGAACAGAAAACACCAGAATCCCATGTGCGCTGTCTCCTTTCCGGCCTAGCACAGCGGCGCAAAAATTCTGAGCACCCCGTCCAGGATCCACTTGCCAAAGCCCGTGCCGATATTTTCAAGCGTCCGCTCTCTGCATTTTTCCAGCGTCCTCTCATAGTCCGCCCTCAGATCTCCTAACAGGGAAGCGCGATAGAAGAGCGCGTTGTTCTCAAAGTGCAGGAAGAGGCTGCGGTAGTCCAGATTGACCGTGCCGACCGTTCCCGCCACACCGTCCACGACGCAGCCCTTGGCGTGTACGAAGCCCGGCTCGTACTCGTAGATCTTTACGCCGGCCGTCAGCAGCTCCCGATAAAAGCTTCTCGACATGCGGTACACGACTTTCTTGTCCGGGACGCCCGGCATGATGATGCGGACATCCACACCCCGTCCGGCCGCACGTGCGAAAGCCTCCATCAGCGCATCGCCCGGCATGAGGTAGGGCGTATAGAACCACGCATAGCTCTGCGCCTGGGACAGAAGCTCGATATACAGCTCGTTGCTGACCGCGTCCTCACGCAGCGGCGAGTCATAATAACTCAAGACATAGCCGTCCTTTTTGTCCTCACTCTGCGCAGACACCGGCGCCTGCAGATACTCGTCCGGGATGCGCGTCTGCGTGAACGCGTTCCAGAACTCCGCGAACATCCGCGTAAAATTCTGTACAGCCTCTCCGGTCAGCCGAAAACCGATGTCCTTCCAGTGCCCGAACTTGACCACGCCGTTGATGTATTCGTCGGCCAGATTCACGCCGCCGCTGAAGGCCACGCGTCCGTCGATGATCAGCATTTTTCTGTGATCCCTGCAGTTGAGCGTGCCTTTGATGATGACGAGCGGATTGAACGCCTCGCACTGGATTCCCTTCTTTCTGAGTTCCTGTGCCGTCTTCTTTGAATAGGTGGAGATACTGCCGAGATCGTCGTACAGCACCCGCACATCCACGCCGGCGGCCGCCTTGCGCGCCAGAATCTCCACCATGGAATCCCACATGTGACCGTTCTCAATGATAAAGTATTCCACGAAGACAAAGCGCTCCGCCTTCTCCAGCTCCTCGAGCATCACAGGGAACATATCGTCTCCCAGCGGGAAGTAATCCGCCTCTCTGTTCTCATGCAGCGGAAGGCCTGTCTTCTCCTGCACCCAGCGGAAGGTCTGTGAAAGCCGTCTGTTGTCCGCCGCAAAAGCCTCGTAGAGACTGTCCGTATCATCCTGCGCGGCAGGAAGCGGCCCCGCTGCCCTCAGTTTTCTCTTCAGCGGTCTGGTCGTCCGCTTGTTGCCGAAAATCAGGTACAGCAGCGCGCCGGCCAGCGGGAATGTCAGGATCACCAACAGCCAGAGAACCTTATAGGTGCTCTCCTCCCGCTTGGTAATCAGATAGAGCACGAACAGCACCGCCAGAACCGACAGGATAAGATCGATCAGCGGCGCCCAGGGCGCCAGCCATGCAAACAGAACATACAGCCACAAAAACTCCAACAGGACGGCAGGCAGTACCGTCACAATTCGCCTGATAATTTTGTTCATAGCACTCTCCAATCTCCTTTGTCTATTTGTCTGCAATTCACATCTGTAAGTAGTACGTCGCCGGGAACAGCTTTTCCAGCACCGCAAAAAGGGGCATATACGCCGCCAGTCTGACGAACACGGGCGCGCACACGAGACTCCCCATGGCAAAAAGCGGAATGGCCGCCGCGATCGTCTCCCGCCTGCGCAGGAACACATGCAGCACCAAACAGTATACCACCAAGATGCCCTGATATGCAATCAGCCGTCCGGTCTGCGACAGCCACATGCCGACGCTCCACAGGGACAGAAGTTCTCCGAAGCCGGCGGATCCGGCCGCCGCGCGAAAAACATCGGCCAGCCACAGGCAGAGTAGCGCCGCCGCGGACAGGAATACGGTCGGCAGCCACACATCGACTATATAAGTCAATCCTTTTGGCGCCATGCGCAGGAATCTCTTTTCACGCACATCTCTGTCATATTCCAGCATACCGCACATGCCGCCGATGAAAATGACGACCGCAAACACGCCTTTTACGGGGAAAACAGCCGTGTCATATGTGTCAGCGGTGTCAGCATCCGATTGACTGTATTGGTCATCATAAAGATACCGAAAGTCGAAGGTGCTTCCATCCGCCAGATGTGTCTCATAGGCGTCCCAGGCAAAACCGGCGGCGTCCGGCGTAAGCTTCGCCATATATTCCGCATAACATTGTTCGGAATACTGCCGAAACAGCACCGCCGCGATCCGCTCCTCGGCCATGCCTGTGATGCTGCTGGCGCTCGTCTCACAGACGGTGACGCACTTCCGCCAGTCCCGCTCCATAATCCGCTCTTCGATATCCGCCGGAATCACGAAGGCACAGTCGGCCGTACCGCGCAGTACCGCCCGCTCCGCTTCCGCCGCGTCCGTGCAGAACACATAGGAGAGCGCGCTGTCCGCCTCCTGTTCCCGCAGTCCGGCCGTAATCTGCGTCGCCCAGGAGCCGTCCTCCACGCAGACCGCCACCGCCGCGCCGCCGCTCTCCCGCCCTGCCATGCCGGCCGCGCAGCCGAGAACCGGCAGCAGCACGAGCAGCGCAATGTAGGCAGGCTGCCGCCAGAGTCTCTTCACGAGAAGCCCCAACCAGACGCCATACTGTTTTCTCCGCGAAATCTTTCTTGTCCCTTGTTGTCGATCTGCCGTATTGCTTCCCAACCTTTCCTCTCCCGGCTTCCCATCCGCGCCGGTCAGTCCGCCTGGCGCAGCTGTGCCTTATCCCTGCAGTACTCCGCCGCGCAGGCCGCCGCGCCAAACGCTGCGGCATACAGACACAGTCCCGTCCCGCAGCCTTCCAGTCCGGCCCGAGCCCCCGCGAACAGGCCGCCGCACGCGCGGATCAGATACGCCGTCGGAAGCCATTCCCCCACCGCTCGCACCGCGTCGGGCAGAAGCGCGGACGGCACGAAGCCGCCGGACAGATATACCATAACCGCGGAGAGCAGAAAAACAAGCAGGATGCCACCCGTCCTGCTCCCCGACACGCTGTAAATCATACAGTGAAACGACGATACGGCCGCAAGCGCCAGCAAAAACAGTCCTGCTCGCAGTCCCATCGCAGTCCCGCCGCTGCCGCTCATCAGAAATTCCTGCAGCCGCGCGGCATTTTCCGGCGCGCACAGCGCAGCCGCCCGCAGGACAATCCACATCATTCCCGCCAGGCAGAGCAGATACAGAAACCCGCACAGCCACCTGCACAGATGCTGCCACAACCTGCCGACGCCCGCCCGCGCAAGCTGTCTCTGCAGCGCTGCCGGCTCCCGCTCCATCACTTGACAGGCTGCCATACCCGAGAGCAGGAAGAAAAGGGCAATCCCCGACGCCACATAGTACTGCGCCACACTCAGACGCCCTGTGACGGAAAGTTCCTCCTCGTCGTACACGGCCAACCTGTCCAGCGCAAAAGCCAGGTTAAAGCCGTCGATCTCCGCCTCCATGACAGACAATTCATCCTCCAGCCCGTACCGCGCAGCCGTATCGACCGCGCCATAGATCTGGGCCTGCGCCACGCGCAGAAGAGCCGCGCCGGACGCCGTCAGTTCCCGGAAGAGCATCGCTTCCAGACGCGCATTCTTCGGAAACACGACGTCCACAGACGGATTGCGCCCGTCCATGATTCCCTCGACCAGCTCCTCCGGCAGCAGCACCAGCGCCGCCAGTTTCCCGTCCGCCAGCAGCCGCATTCCCTCGTCCTCTGATACCTTCACGAACCGGCAGAGTCCGGATACGCTCTCCATATTTTCTATATAGTCGAGCGCCATCTGCGTCATGCGGTTGTCCTCGCGCACCGCGACGCCGATGTCCGCCCTGACCGCCAGCGGCTCTCTCTCCATGCTTTTGGCCGCGCCAAAGGCAATCCCGCCTATGAGCAGCATAAGCGCGACCGCCGCAAGCAGCATACGCGGAAAGCTCCGCGCCGTCTTTTTGCATTCCGCATACAGATACCGTACCCTATATCCCATGTGCGCTACGCCTTTCGATCCGGCTCGCCCGCGCTGATATCCGTATACATATCCAAAAGGCCCACTGTCTCCGAAGCCGGCCTGCCGTACATATGACAGCACTTGTGCGACACCGTCTTGCCCGCCTCCTCCTTCTCATCAAAATTGACGCTCATGCGGTACACGCCCTGAGAAGACTCCGTATCCAGATGCCGCATGACCTCCTCGATCATGGCGTCCTGTTCTCCGTGTTCCATTCCGTTCCCTCTTTTCCTACCACAATAATGTATCCAGCAGACCGCTGTACTCGTCGCTGATCTGCTCTATGATGTCCATCCACTCCGCCTCGGACATCTCGAAAAATGCCGTCTCCGGCGTGACGGAAGGCTCGATCGCCCCGCGAAGCGGCTCGATGCTGATATCCCCCGTCAGCCTGAACAGATCGTCCCCGTCCATGCTGAGCGCGGCCTTATCCAACGCCAGCTCCACGCTCTCTCCCTGCACATAGTCATCGATGCTGCTCTCCATCACGAGTTTTATCTCCGACTGCCGGTCCTTCACGGCGCAGTCAAAAGAGACCTTATCCTGCACCGCATCGCTGTTCGTCGTGATCTTCACCTTGTACATCGTCTCGCCGTCCTCGTTCAGCTTCAGATCCATAACGATCCGGCTTTCGTCATCATCCGCCGTCTCTTCGATCTGTCCGACCACTTCCCGCGTCACATCGTCCGCGCCGCCCGCCTTCAGCTTTCCCTGTATCCTGTCGACGCTTCTCTCCTCGCCCAGGAAAAAGATCTCCGCCTCCACTTCGCTTTCGCCGTCCAGCATGGATACCGGCTCCTCCAGCATGATGCTCTCGATCCGATTGCCCCTGCCGATCTCAATCAGAAAGCTCACATCGGAGAGAATGAGCGTCTTGTACTCTTTCCACACGTCCAACTCCGACTCCGTCAGTTCTCCGTAATGCTCGATCGCACCTTTGAGCAGCCGGTCGCTCTCCCTCTGCGGAAAAGTCACGCGGTACACGCCTTTCCCCGCCTTTTGCATCGTCATGGCCTCGCGGCACGCAGTCAGCTCCGCCTCGATCTCGCGGAACGCGGACGTCCAGTTTTTCTCATCTCTCAGAGAACCCCGGCTGCCCTTGCCCCCAAAAAGATCTATGGAAAAATCCTCCATATCGCTGGGCGAGTTCCCCGCCAGAACGGAGGCATTGTACTGGCTCACCACATTCTCATTCCTGATGTACATGTTCTCCAGAAAAAGCTCCGGCAAGGAGAAACAGAACACCTCGTCGTCGGCGTAGAGTTTCAGATGCGCGAAGTCGTAATTCATCAAGCTCAGACTCGTCTCGGCGTTCATCTGTTTCTCATGCATATCCTTGCTGAAATCCGTATCCACGCCGAGCGTCGTCTCGCCGAGATACGGAACGTCCACGGTAAAGTCAAACTCCGTCTCCACGTGGCTGCCGTCCTCCCGCATCATCGCCGCGATCTCTTCCGCACCGATCTTCTCCGCCAGCGGGTTCCTGCTGTCCCCGATCTCCCGCGCAAGATTCCCGAATCCGGCGGCGATCTTATAAGCCGGCCTGCTCCGGTAATATGCCAGCGCGCCCACGAAGATGAGAAGCAGCGCGCCCAGCCCGCACGCGAAGCCGATGGCGATTTTTACTCCGTGTCTCTGACCGCGGGGCACATAGGGCTGCACCGGCGGCAATGCATAGCCGCCCTGCGGCTGATAACCCTGCTGCCCGTATGGATTGTCGTTCTGATTCATGCCGTCCATAGTTTTCTCCCTCATTCTTTCCCTTGATCATCCGATCAGTATGTGTAGATTAGTATGTGCACTTCCCACCCTCTAAAACAGTTTCACCAATTCCCCGCCGCGCAGTCCGCTGTCCACCTGCCGCAGGACGCCGTCCCTCATCACATAAATCCTGTCGCACAGCGCTAACTCGCTCTCCTCATGGGTCGTGATGACTACCGTTCCCCGCCGTTCCAGATAAGTCCGCAGATAGGCGCGTATATCCGCCTTGCAGATCAGATCCAGCGCCGCGCTGGGTTCATCCAGCAGGAGAATCGGCGGATTGCCGGCCATGGCGATGCCGATGCTCACGCGCTTCCGCATACCGCCCGACAGCTTATCCGCCCGCTTTTTGACAAACGCGCCGATACCCAGAAGGCTCAGAAAACCCTGTTCCAACTCCGCATCCAGCGCGCGTCTGTCGGGATACCACAGGCGCAGATTGTCGTACACGGTCAGCTCCGGCATCAGCGGATCCTCCTGCGGAACATAGCCCGTCATCCTGCGGATCACCTCGCGGTCACAGCACAGTCTGCCCGGCTTTGATCCCCTATATCCCCACGCCGTCCGGCCGCCGTACACGACCGTGCCGCCTCCCGGTTTCAAGGTGCCGGCCAGAATGGACAACAGCGTGGATTTGCCGCAGCCGTTGGCGCCCACAATGGCGACGCACTCCCCGCGCGCCGCCGCAAAGGAAGCGCCCTTCAGAATCCGCCTTCTGCCGTATGAACTTACGATGTCCGTAGCCGCGATCATGTTTTCCATGTTCCTATCATATCATAAATAACAGCAAAAAGAAACGCCAAAGCATAATCGCTTCAGCGTTTCCCTGATGATCTCTCTGCCGCGCATGCGACCGCGCGTTTTCCGTTCTCCGGAAACTTACTTGGCCGCGGCGATCGCGGTCTTGAGCGCCTCCGTCAGCTTCGGCACGATCTTGTTCAGATCGCCAACCACACCGTAGTCGGCCACATCGAAGATCGGCGCGTCCGCATCCTTGTTGATCGCGATAATGATATCGGACTCCTCCATACCTGCGACGTGCTGGATCGCGCCGGAGATACCGATCGCGAAATAGACGTTCGGTCTTACGGTCTTACCCGTCTGACCTACCTGCAGATCCTTCGGCTTCCAGCCGGCGTCAACCACCGCACGGGAGCAGCTCACCGTACCACCGAGCACCTCCGCCAGATCCTCCAGAATCTTGAAATTCTCCGGGCTTCCGACGCCGCGGCCGCCGGATACCAGGATTTTCGCATCCATGATGTCCACCGTCTCCGTGACAGCCTTGACGATCTCCAGGATCTCCACATATTTGTGATCCGGTGTAAAACCGGGATTGAACTCTTCCACAACCGCTTTCGCGCCCTTGATGGGTTCAATCTTCTGCATAACGCCCGCGCGGACGGTCGCCATCTGCGGACGGTTGTAAGGGCACGCGATAGTCGCGATCGTGTTGCCGCCGAAGGCGGGACGCGTCATCAGCAGCTGGTTATGCAGCTGTTCCTGTCCCGGAACAGGCTGCAGCGGGAAGTCGCCGATCTCCAGAACGGTACAGTCCGCCGTCAGACCTGTGGCAACTCTCGCGGAAACTCTGGGCCCCAGATCACGGCCGATCGCCGTAGCGCCCACCAGCATGATCTCGGGTTTGTACTTGTTGATGACGGACGCGAGCGCGTGCGCATAAGGCTCCGTTCTGTAATCCTTCAGCTCGGGGTCGTCCACCACGATCACCTTGTCAGCGCCGTACTCGGCAAGCTGATCCGCCAGCCCTTTGATGCCGCAGCCCACCAGAACCGCGGTCACCTCCGTATTTAAGTCCTTCGCGAGGTCTTTGGCCTTGCCAAGCAGCTCGAACGCGATGCTGCTGATCTCATTGTCTACCTGCTGCGCAAAGACATATACTCCCTTGTATTCTTCTAAATTCATTTTATACCTCTTTCTGCGCATTTGTTTTACGCGTATTCTTTCACATTAAAAGCCAACGGTTGCGATCGTCAGATGACATGCTTCTCCTTCAGCTTATCTACGATGTAGCTCACGGACTCGTCCGGATCGAGAGTGACCTTCTCGCCTGCGCCCTTCCTCACCTTGTCGGAAGCCTTGGCAATCTTCGTCGGAGAACCGTTCAGACCCAGATTGGAGTCGTCCACGTCCTTCAGATCCTTTCTGCCCCACACGGTGATCTCCTTCTTGTAAGCGTCGAAAATACCGCCGGGCGTCATGTAACGGGGCTCGTTCAGCTCGGAAAGAGCCGTGATCAGGCAGGGCATCTTCGCCTTGAGCACATGGTATCTGTCCTCATACTGGCGCTCTACAATCACGCTGTCGCCCTCTACCTTGATGTTCTGCGCATAAGAGATGACCGGAATGTTCAGATGCTCGGAAATCTGCGGTCCCACCTGAGCCGTATCGCCGTCGATTGCCTGACGGCCCGTGATGATCAGATCATACTCCAGATTTCTGAGCGCGCCCGCGATGGTCGTCGAGGTCGCCCAGGTGTCCGCGCCGCCGAGCACTCTGTCCGTCACGAGAATGCCGTTGTCCGCGCCCATTGCCATAGCCTCGCGCAGCACCTCCTCAGCCTTGGGAAGTCCCATCGTCACAACCGTAACCTCGGCGCCGTACTGGTCTTTTAATCTGAGCGCCGCTTCCAGACCGGCTTTATCGTCAGGGTTCATGATCGTGAGCATCGCGCCTCTGTCGAGGGTTCCGTCCGGATTAAACTTGACGCCGCCCTTTGTATCGGGAACCTGTTTGATACAAACAACAATTTTCATTGTATTTCTCTCCTTATATGTTATATTTTATCTACTATTTCAACAGTGCGCCTGAGATGACCATACGCTGAACCTCGCTGGTTCCCTCGTAGATCTCCGTGATCTTGGCGTCGCGCATCATGCGCTCTACGTCGTACTCTCTGATGTAGCCGTAACCGCCGTGGAGCTGAACCGCCTTGGTCGTCACTTCCATAGCGACCTCCGCCGCATACAGCTTCGCCATAGCCGCCTCTACGGAGTATACCTTCTGGGTAGCCTTCGCCATAGCCGCCTTGTACACAAGCATCTGTGCCGCCTGTACTTTGGTAGCCATATCCGCCAGCTGGAACTGGGTATTCTGGAAAGCGCCGATGGTTCTGCCGAACTGCTTTCTCTCCTTGACATACTGAATGGTGGTCTCCAGAGCGCCCTCGGCAAGTCCGAGCGCCTGGGACGCGATACCGATACGTCCGCCGTCCAGCGTATGCATGGCAATGTTGAAGCCCTTGCCCTGCTGACCGAGCAGATTTTCCTTCGGGATACGGCAGTCCGTGAAGATCAGCTCATAGGTAGAGGACCCGCGGATACCCATCTTCTTCTCCTTCGTGCCGAAGGTAAAGCCGGGCGTTCCCTTCTCCACGATGAATGAGGAGATCTCCTTCTGCATTCTGCCGCGCTTCTCCACCATGCCTGTGATCGCAAAAATGACATATACGTCAGCTTCCTTACCGTTGGTGATGAAGCACTTGGAGCCATTCAGCACCCACTCGTCTCCGTCCAGTACGGCCTTGGTCTGCTGTCCCTGTGCGTCCGTGCCTGCGCCGGGCTCGGTCAGGCCGAAAGCGCCCAGCTTCTCGCCCTTGGCAAGGGGAACCAGATATTTCTGCTTCTGCTCCTCTGTGCCGTAGGTCAGAATCGGATCGCAGCACAGAGAGGTGTGGGCGGACACGATAACGCCGGTAGTGCCGCACACCTTGGAGAGCTCCTCCACACACATCACATAGGTGAGGGGATCACAGCCCTGCCCGCCGTACTCCTTCGGAACCGGAATGCCGAGGAAGCCCAGCTTCGCCATCTTCTCAACCGTCTCTCTGGGGAAAGTCTCTGTCTCGTCCACTTCCTGTGCGAGAGGCTTTACTTCTTTTTCAGCGAACTCTTTGAAAAGAGCGCGCGCCATTTCATGTTCTTTGCTCAAGGTAAAATCCATGATTCTTTTTTCCTCCATATATTTTTATATGCTGCGCATTTTCATGCGCAGCGCTATAAGATCCTGTTATTTCGCATAGCTGAAGAAGCCTTCGCCGGTCTTTCTGCCGAGCTTCTTCTCCTCTACCATCTTCTTGAGAAGCGGCTGCGGCGCGTACTTGGCGTCCTTCGTCTCGTTGTAGAGAACCTCCATGATCGCCAGGCAGATGTCCAGACCGATCAGATCGCCCAGGTGCAGCGGTCCCATCGGATGAGAAGCGCCCAGCTGCATCGCGACGTCGATGTCCTCTGCGGAAGCCGTACCCGCATCCAGAACGCCGATCGCCTCGTTGATCATCGGGATCAGAATTCTGTTGACCACGAAACCGGGAGCTTCCTTGACCTGAACGGGCGTCTTGCCGATCTCCGTGGCGATGGCCGTGATCTTGTCAACCATATCCTGCGGCGTGTTCTCGCCTCTGATTACCTCCACCAGCTTCATCCTGTCAGCCGGATTGAAGAAGTGCATACCGATCATCGGTCTGTCCAGACCCTCGCCGATCTTCGTGATGGAGAGAGAGGAGGTGTTGGACGCAAACATGCAGTCCTTCTTCACGATTCCCATCAACTCCTTGAAGATCTGCTGCTTGATCTCCATCTTCTCAAGGGCAACCTCGATGATCAGATCGCAGTCCGTGCAGATGCCGTTTAAGCCGGTGGTGATCTTGCCCATAACCTCGTCGGCCTTCTCCTTGGTGATCTTCTCTTTGCCTACCAGGAAATCCATATTCTTCTGAATCTTGGCCTTGCCGCCCTCAGCGTACTCCTCCTTGATATCGCAGAGGCAGACTTCATAGCCGTCCGTCATGGCAAATGCCTGCGCAATACCGGAACCCATCGTTCCCGCACCGATAACTCCTACTTTCATTGTGATTCCTCCTTTAAAAATGTCTTATGCTTGCTTTTTTTAACGGCTACGCGTTCTTGAAAGGCTCCTTGACCTTCTCCTTATTCTTATCCAGGAAGAACGCCATGCCGTACTTCTGATCCTCTGTCTCGAAGCAGTCGCCGAACAGTTTCTCCTCGATCACGATCGCGTCGTCCATGTCGGCTTCCAGCCCTTCGTTGATGGCCTTCTTGCAGTTGCGCACCGCAATCGGCGCATTCTTGGCAATGCCCGCCGCCATCTTCTCCGCCGCGGCCATCAGCTCCGCCTGCGGATATACCGCGTTGACAAGACCGATCCGCAAAGCCTCGTCCGCCTTGATGTTTCTCGCCGTGTAGATCATCTGCTTCGCCATGCCGGGGCCTACGATTCTGGCAAGTCTCTGGGTGCCGCCGAAGCCGGGCGTGATGCCCAGACCCACCTCGGGCTGTCCGAACACCGCATTCTCCGAGCAGATTCTGATATCACAGCTCATGGAAATCTCGCAGCCGCCGCCCAACGCAAAGCCGTTGACCGCTGCGATCACCGGGATCGGGAATGTCTCCAGCTTGCGGAACACGTCGTTGCCCTTCTTGCCGAAGGCCTCTCCCTCCGCCTTGGTGAGCGTGCTCATCTCGCCGATATCCGCGCCCGCCACGAAGGATTTCTCCCCCGCGCCGGTCAGAATCAGGCATCTGATCTCGTTCAGATCCACGCCGTCCAGAGTCTTGTCCAACTCTTCCAATACGGTAGAGTTTAATGCATTTAACGCCTTTTCACGGTTGATTGTGATGATACCAACCTGTCCTTTTACCTCATATAATACAAATTCCATGCCCGTTCGTCCTCCTTAGTCTCTGGTCACGATCGTCGCACAGCCCATGCCGCCGCCGATGCACAGCGTCGCCAGACCCTTCTTCGCGTCGCGCTTCTCCATCTCGTGCAGCAGCGTTACCAGAATACGGCAGCCAGAAGCGCCTACCGGATGGCCGAGCGCAATCGCGCCGCCGTTCACGTTGAGCACGTCGTCCTTAAAGCCGAGATCCTTCTGTACCGCCAGAGACTGCGCCGCGAAAGCCTCGTTCGCCTCGATCAGATCGAAGTCGTCGATCTTCATGCCGGCCTTGGCCATCGCCTTCTGCGTCGCGGGCACGGGACCCACGCCCATGATCGCGGGATCCACGCCGCCCAGAGCGCCCGCCACGAAGGTCGCCATAGGCTTTACGCCCAGCTCCTTCGCCTTCTCCTCACTCATCACCACGATCGCAGCCGCGCCGTCGTTGATACCGGAAGCGTTGGCCGCCGTGACGATGCCGTCGGGCTTGAACGCGGGGCGCAGCTTGGAGATGCTCTCCACGGTAACGCCTGCGCGGGGACCTTCATCCGTGTCGAATACGACCGTCTCTTTTTTCTTCTTGACCTCTACGGGAACGATCTCGTCCTTGAACTTGCCCTCAGCGCGTGCCTTCTCGCATTTCTGCTGAGACCATGCCGCGAACTTGTCCAGATCCTCTCTCGTGAAACCGTATTTCTCGGCCACGTTCTCCGCCGTGATACCCATGTGATAATTGTTGAAAGCATCCCACAGCGCGTCGTTCACCATGGTGTCCACCAGTGTCGCGTTGTTCATTCTGTATCCGTAACGTCCCTGCATCGCCGCGTAAGGAGCCATGGACATATTCTCCATACCGCCGGCCACTACAACGTCCGCGTCGCCCGCCTGAATCATCTGCGCCGCCATATTCACGCAGTTTAAACCGGAACCGCAGACCACATTCACCGTCACCGCGGGCGTCGTGACAGGCAGCCCCGCATTGATGGAGGCCTGACGCGCCACGTTCTGTCCCAGACCAGCCTGGATAACGCAGCCCATATATACATGATCGACAGCATCCGCGGGAACGCCCGCTCTCTTCAACGCCTCTTTGATTACGATAGAGCCGAGCACCGGCGCCGGCGTCGTGCTCAGTCCTCCGCCCATAGTACCGATTGCCGTACGGCAGGCTCCCGCCAAAACTACTTTTTTTGCCATCTTTTTTCCCTCCATTGTGGTGTTAATTTGTAACAAAATCCTTGATTTTTCCATAGCCGACAAAGATTGTTATTTTTTTATCATTGTCCGCATTTCCTATTGTATCATAGAGGCATTGTTTTTGCAATGCTTTTCTGCCTCGGGATCCCGCATTTCGCGGACACGCTTCCACTCCTTCGTCCCGGCGGCTTTTGCGACCTCGCTGCGGTTGCGGTAGAGGAACTTGCTCAGCTCATAGCAGTCCACCCAGATCTCGTTGTCGCCCTCCTTCTGGGACTCGTCGAAAATCAGCTGCAGGCCCCAGTGCAGATGCACCGTCTCGATGTTGTTGACGTTCTCCTTCACACTGTAACCGGTGTGCCCCATGTAGCCGATCACGTCGCCCGCCGTCACCACATCGCCTTCCGCCAGCCCTTCCGCATAAGGGTAATTCTGCCGCAGGTGCGCGTAGTAATAGTAGCGCCTGCCGTCGAAACTGCGGATGCCGATGCGCCAGCCGCCGTACTGGTTCCAGCCCAGCGCCTCCACCACCCCGGATTCCACGGCGATGATCGGCGTGCCGATCTGCCCCATCATGTCATGTCCCAGGTGCGGCCTCGCATAGCCGTAGCTCCTGGACGCCCCGAAGTCGTCGTAGTGACTGTAGTCAAAACCTTTAGCGATAGGCGAGAACGCCTTGAGCCCGTAATAGCTTTTCCAGCCCTCGTCCTCCTTCAGCGAGAATTCGCCCACCATGCCGCCCAGCACGGCGCCGTACGCCTCCAGATAATAATCGTAGTATTCCATATCCTCCGTGAGTTCGGCCATCGTCGTCCGGCCGCCTGCGATCTTTTCAGCCGCCTCCCGGATCAGCCTGACACTGCCGCCGTCAAACGCGCCTCCCGTCCTCGCCCCGGCATAGGCCAGCAGCTCGATCCAGTCAAGATGCGGCTCCTTCCCGTAGGAATCCACATCCTGTCCGTACGCCTCCGCCATCGCCTCACAGGTCACGTTGAACTCCACCCACTTGATATAGCCGTCTGCCGTCGCCTCGACGGCCTCCCCGCTCTCCGAACTCCAGGCTGTGCCCTCTCCCATCCGCGCCGAAGCCTGCCATCTGCCGGTCAGTTCCCTTCCTATGGTCACACACCCCAGCGCCAGCAGCAAGATAAGTTCCACCCGCACGGCGAACCGAATACCGCCCTGCCCTTTTCGTCTCCTCATACACACTCCCGCAAATCCGTCCGCCCGGCGCAGCGCCTCGCCGCCCGATTGCCGGGCATGGCCCGGAATTATGGTTATGTATATGAAAAAACCCTGCGGGTTATGTCAGCCCGCAGGGATTGTCCTGCCAGTTTATCCTGTTTAGATTTCCGGTTCAATCAGTCCGTACGTATTGCCCTTTCTCTTGTAGACCACGTTGACCTGATCCGTCTCCGCATTGCAGAATACGAAGAAGCTGTGCCCGAGAAGCTCCATCTGCACGCAGGCGTCTTCCGGATACATCGGCTTGATATCGAATTTCTTCGTCCGGATGATCTGCACTTCCTCGTCTTCCATATAATCCTTCTCGACAAACTCCTGTTTGAAGAAGGCAGAAGCCTGCTTCTTGTCGATCAGTTTCGTCTTGTACTTCTTGAGCTGCCTCTCGATGATTTCCTCCACCAGATCGATGGACACATACATATCGCTGCTGACCTGCTCGGAACGAATGATATTGCCCTTCACCGGGATCGTCACTTCGATTTTCTGCCTGTCCTTCTCAACGCTCAGCGTAACATACACTTCCGTGTCCTCGGTAAAATACTTTTCCAGCTTGCCGATCTTATCCTCCACAGCAGACCGTAAGCCAGGTGTCACTTCAATGTTTTTGCCCGTAATGATAAATTTCATATCACTCATCCCTTTCGTTGGCATTATTGTATGGTAAGTATATCACATTTTGTATCCGCGGGGCAACTATTCGCGGCCGTGTTTTCACTTTTTGTCGCGTTCTCATCCCTGCCCGCCACCAACAGCAGACCTATGCCCAAAGGCAGGAAACAGTATGCCGGGTAGGCATAGCGGAACACCGCATAGATCGGCGCGGCGATCAACAGGGTGACGATATTTCCCAACGGCGGCACCACGGCGTACCAGCAGCTCTTCCTGCGGTACAGCAGAACCAGCAGGAACAGGCAGAGATAGGTCTGCAGTCCCAGACTGTAATATTCCGAAAATGTCTCATTTTCATAGTCAAACAGGAACTCTTCAAACTGCCCGGTCATATGCGCCGGCAGCAGGGAATGTTTCTCCATCCCGAACCCCGTCCCGCCGCTCTCCAGCACTTTATATTGTACCCGATGATACCAGTACCCCTTTGTCTGCTCAAACCATGCGTGGAGATAGCCATAGGGATTTTTGACGCCGATCCCAAGCCATAGCCGAAAGTATTGCCACTTGTCCGCCTTGATGATCTCCTCGTTGGGCCTCACAAGATTTTTGACATAATCGGCGTCCCATTCACAGTATGCTTCCCTGACCGCCGCCGGATCGACAACCGCTGTAATCATGTTGTACTCCTCTGCGTCAATGTCCCCGTCAATACTGATGACAAAGGCAATCTGCTGCAGCGGAACAGACCATGATTCCACGGCTTCCGTCTGCTTTACTCCCCAGAGCCGCAGGCAGACCACATTGATCAGCAGCACATACGCCATCACTATGACCAAATAGGAGCAAAGCAGCTTCTTCCAGTCAAATTTCCGACAGTAAAGCAGGGCCAGCCCCAGCATCAGCATCACAAAAATACCGTTATTTCTCATCAGGCATACCAACAGCCCCAGCACAGCAAACCACAGATACCAGCGTCTCGTATTTTCCGCCTGCACCAGTCCTACGCACAACAATAACATACAGCCAGAAAAGATAATATCTTTCCACATCGTAAGCGAGTGCTGCTGCTTGATCGGATCAAGCGCATACGCCATCTCCAGAACAACCAGCCAAAAAGGGCTGAGCCCTCTGCGGTACAGAACCGTCATCGCCGCTGCAAAGCATCCCGCCATAAAGACAAGGGAAAAAATGGTATATGCCGCAAAGCCGCCGTTGGCAGTTCCGGTCAGCGCGCTGCCCAGCCGGAACCAGAAGCTTATCAGCATGGTATAATACCACGGATGATGGTTGGAAGGCACTTCCTGCCCCAGGATCTGCGCCATCTGGTGCAGGGAATCTCCCGTCAGTATCCCTGGATATCTGAGCAGAAAAGCCGGAACACACAGCAAAATATTCAAGGTAAGGCACAGCACAAAAACCCACAGACCGCCACGCCGCTCATGGATGCAGAAACGCCTGTCCGACAACAGCCTGTCCGCCAGCAAAAAGCAGCGCCGGAACAGAACAACCCAGAAAAATGTCAGCACAATGCCCACCACCGCCACATTGACGTCATAGCTCTCGTTGAGTGCTGTACTGACAGCATACAGCAGCGCAAGCACCGCTCCTCCCCACAGATAAGGCCCCCGCGCACAGGCCAGAGGCACCACCGCTTCCAGAAGAACCAGCACTACCAATACCCAGATGAAGCACAGTACGGCATATCCCCAAAATTCATAACAGGTATAAAATTTCGCCAGCGCCAGTACCGTTGCGATATTGACAAGCAGTGGAACGGGACGAAGCCGGCGTCTGATATTTTCCCAGCTTAATTCCCGCCTGTACTCTATCAGGAAAAAGAGAAACAGATAAAACACATAGGGAAGAAGCGAATCCATCGTAAAGGTAAAAAGGTGTGTCCGCTTTAGAACAAAAACCAGAAGAGCCGTCAGCAAAACACTGCAGCATTTTGAAAAAAATTGATTTCCGCGAAGTTTTTCCACCAAAGCACATCCCTTTCACAATATAAATTCATTTGATGTCAACGCGTCATTGATTGCTTTGCTATCCTAGCATATCATATCTCCGCTCACAGCGTCCAGACATTTTTTGATGCCTCAAATGTCAAGAGATTTTTTAAGTTTTTTTGTCAAATAGCGCGTTTTCATGACAACTTCACAAAACATCCGTTTGGACAGGTTTCCATAAATCCGGACAGATTTTTGATGGAAAACATGTGGATAACGTGGATAAGTCGGTGTATAAATGCATTTTCCGCAAAAATTGGGTTGTTTTTTCTGTGGATAACAGGCACCCAAACATTGTACTAAAAAAACAACAAAAAACAATTTGGGAAATCTTTTGTACAAGATATACAAAGTCTTCAAAATGCAAGCAGAAAACAGAGAAAGCTCCACGCCAAAACAGGCGGCCGATCACTCGGCCGCCCCTGCATTTCACTATGGTTTCTCTGTGTATTGTCCGTCATCAGAAGATTCTTCTGATCGAAAGGATGGAACGATACGTCGCGCTCGACACGATGATACCGGTCTTCGACGTCGACGCGTGCACGATCTGTCCGTTGCCCACATAGATGCCGACGTGTCCGGAATAGCAGATGATATCACCGGGCTGCGCATTCTCGATGCCGTTGACGGTCGCGCCCACGCTTCTGTCCGCCGCGGACGAATGCGGCAGGCTCACACCGAAATTGTTGTATACGCTCATGACGAAACCGGAGCAGTCCGTGCCGTTCGTCAGACTCGAGCCGCCGTACACGTACGGATTGCCGACGAACTGTACCGCAAAGTTGGCGACATCCGCGCCGGTGCTGCCCGTAGGGCTCGCGTAGGTCTTGCCGCCGCTCGTCTGCGTTTTCGAAGAGGAACCGGCATTCTCCGCGGCCTTCCGGCTTGCAGCCTCCTTCGCCGCCTTGCGGGACGCCTCTTCCTTGGCCAGTCTCGCTCTCTCCTCCTCGATGGATTCCGCTTTGACAAACTCAGTGGACAGCGTTACGTAATCCATGGACACGTATCCGTCGCCCTCCTCGATATTAACCTTCACCCAGCCGTCCAGCTCTTCCGTGACGATCAGCTCATCCTCGATCGGCACCAGACCGAGCACCGTGGCGTCCAGATCAGGCTCTTCACGCACCTTCAGAGTTGTCGTCGTAACCGTAGCGATACGGGTTCCGGCCTCCTTGGCATAATCCACGGCGTCATCGCCCGTCACACAGAACTCCGCCTTCACATAGCCCTCCACGGAGCCGGAATTGATCTTATACCAGCCGTCTTCCTCCTCGATGAAGTTGCCGACCGATTTGTTATACAGCTTGCCGACAATATTGCCATCCTCGCTGGGGATATCCCTGACGTTCACATAGTCGTTGACCTTGGCGATCACCAGATCCTTAAAGCTTTCTTCCTCCTCGGAAAGCCCGGTGTTCGCGGCCTTCTTCAGATCCTCCGTATATCCCTTACTGAAAACGATCGTATCCTCAATCTTCTTCGCGGGCGCCGCGCTCACCTTATCCTCGGTGCTGGCGATCTCAGCGAAGCTGCCCACCTGCACGCTGCCGACGCTCATGCCGCTCGCCTCCTCGCTCAGGGCCGCTTCCTTCTCGGACTCCTCCTGAAGAGAGGAGAGCGATGTAGATTTATCCTCGCTCTGCAAAGAATAGTCAATGCCAGACGACGGCAGAACAGACGCCACGTTATCGGAGGCGTGCACGTTCATTCCCGTCCCCGTAAAACTCAGGACCGCTGCCATCATGCCGGCTGTCATTTTCACATATCTGTTCTTCATAAACTACCTCATTTGTTACAAAATTGTTACATGTTGGCTATAATATAACATTGAAAATGCGTTTTGTCAACTACAGCATATACCAATAAAAGCGCGTATTTACGCAATCCCTTGTATATTCTGCCACGCTTCACAAAGATTTCATAATTGTAACAAATGATAGTCCGGCACTTTTCACAAAAAATTTCGCCCCGGCATCCCGCTTTCTGATATACTGAACAAGGTTCATCGCTTATCAGTCAGATACCGCTCCGCGGACGCCACCGCGCACGCGCCGTCCGCCACCGCCGTGACAATCTGACGCACCTGTTTCGTCCGCACATCCCCCGCCGCGAAGATGCCCGCCGTCCGCGTGGCGCAGTCCTCCCCCGCGATCACATAGCCCTGCCCGTCGCATGCCACGATGTCCCGGAACAGCTCCGTGTTCGGGCGCATCCCCACCGCGATGAACAGGCCATCCACCGCCAGTTCCTCCTCCGTCTGCTCCGCCGTGCCGCGCAGCTTCACGCCTTCCATAAGCCCGTCACCATAGATGTCCCGCACCGTCCTGTTCCACAGAACCTCCACATTCCCGCACGCCGCCAGCTTGTCCTGCAGCCCTCTCGCCGCCCGCAGGCTGTCGCGCCTGTGAATCAGACTCACCCTGCCGCACATGCGCGCAAGATAGATCGCGTCCTCCACCGCCACGTCGCCGCCGCCGACCACCGCCACGTTCTTGCCCTTGAAGAAAGCGCCGTCGCAGGTCGCGCAGTAGGACACGCCTCTGCCCGCAAACTTTTCCTCACCGGGCACGCCCAGTCGCCTGTGCTCTGCCCCCGTCGCCAGAATCAGCGTCCGCGCCTCATAGCTGCCGCCGTCCCCCGTTCTGACAGTCTTCACCTCTCCGTCGTCCCTGATCTCTGTGACCGAGGCCGTCTTAAATACCGCTCCCGCTGCGTCCGCGTGCTCCCGGAATTTCATCCCCATATCGAAGCCGCCGATGCCGGGCAGCCCGAGGTAATTGTCCACCTCATAGGTATTCAGGACCTGCCCGCCGCTCATAGGCTTCTCCTCGATTACCAACAACTCAAGTCCCGCGCGTCTGCCGTACACGGCCGCCGACAGCCCCGCCGGCCCGGAACCTATAATGATCAGATCGTACATATGCGTTCTCCTTCCCTGCCTCTTTGCAAATAACAAGTTTTCTTCTATAATAGGTGATAGGATGATCCATCGACATGATACATTATAACACGGATCGGAAATCAGATGTACCGCATCTTAATAAGATAAGAACGGAGTCCCAGATGAGCGAAAATATCCCCGGCAATTTCCAACCAAAATACGCCCTCGTCACAGGAGCGTCGCGCGGCATCGGCCTGGCTATCGCAGAGAAACTGGCCGCAGAAGGCTATCACCTGTACCTGACCTGCCTGCACTCCGCAAACCGCCTGGCTGAGCTGTCGGCTGAACTCTCCGCCCGGTACGGCGTCGTCTGCATACCCTTCACGGCGGATATGGGAAGCGCCGCGGATGTGGAGCGCCTCTTTGCCCAGATCGACTCTCTGGATCTGCTCGTCAACAACGCCGGCCTCTCCTATATAGGGCTTCTGCACGAAATGTCCGCAGATGACTGGCAGCGCGTGATGCGGACGAATCTGGACAGCCTCTTCTATACCTGCAGACACGCGATCCCGCTGATGTTAAAAAAGCACAGCGGCCGGATCATCAACATCTCCTCCGTCTGGGGAAATGTGGGCGCTTCCATGGAAGTCGCATACTCGGCCTCGAAAGGAGGCGTCAACGGCTTCACGCGGGCGCTGGCCAAGGAGCTTGCCCCCAGCGGCATTGCGGTCAACGCCATCGCCTGCGGCGTGATCGATACGGATATGAACAGCAGCTTCTCCGAGGAGGACATGGAGGCACTGCGCGCGGAGATCCCCGCTGACCGCATCGGTCAACCCTCGGAGGTAGCCGATACCGTCCTCTCTCTCTTAAGGGCGCCCGCCTACCTGACCGGCCAGATCATCACGCTGGACGGCGGCTGGACGTAATGTGGACTGCTGTTTTATCGGACCAGTGACAGAAGCGATGCGTCTCTGTCCCGCTCGTCAAAGGAAACATACTGCAGCGACACCGCATCGAGCGCCGTTCCCGTTTCGTCATCCATCACCGTGATTCTCACGGCTGCCGCACCGGCGTCCGTCATGCTTTCCGCATACGCCCGCTCCGTCTCCGTCAACTTCTCCTCTTCCTCTCCCTCTGCCTTTCTCTGCGCACCGCTGCCGCGCAGCGCAAACACGCCGCCCTGGCTGCCGACAGCCTCCGGTGTCAGCCCAAGCGCCGCAAAGGACGGCGCATACCGCGCATCCTGCAAAACGGCGGTGTCGTTTATGGCAATCAGCGCCGTGCAGTCCGCATATTGCAGCGCCTGAAGGTAATATACCGCATCGGTGAAAGTGGCAAATTCCACATTCAGCTCACAGCCCGTTCTTCCATCCTCGTGAGTCCGGTTCAGTTCTTCATAATAGCGGTCAGTCTCCCGAAGCCGTTCTGACACATATTCCCGAAAACGGCCAAGGCCGTCCGCCGCGTCCGCGTAACTGCCCTCCGGCCACCGCTCCATCTCCCGCAGATATGCGCCTGACAGATAGACGTCAGCCTCGTATTCGTCCAGCATCTCTCCGAGCGCCTCCTGCGACCATGCCGTCTCCCGCAGTTTCCGGTATTTTGTATAGATGCGGTTCCACGCTTCCTCATCGCCATTCACCAGAATCTGATTCAGATATCCGCTCTGCATCAGAACATGATCGGACGGCGCGGCCTGGTACGGCGCCACAAGATTGGCGGAGAGATCATTGAGGAAACAGTTGCCCCAGGTGAGATCCATATCCCAGGGCGCATATAGCGCCGTCGGCCCGTCCTCTCCTTCCCGAATGGCCAGATACAGGTTTTTGACCATCTTGCCGCTGACATTGTCGACACCCTGTATCAGATTATAGAACAGGGCAATATCGATGGCATTGTCGATATCGATCCCCTCGTACAGCCGCTCCGTGTCATCGCGTTTTTCCCACAGCAGATAATCATAGTCCAGCAGAGGCTTCCAGTTCCGCGCCGCTTCATGGAATGCGCCTTTGATGCGGAATCCCACAGGATTGCCGCCCTCGGTAAAAGCGATATTTCCGTCCGTGGACCAGAGTACTCCTTTGTACAGGCCGTCTTTGTCGGAATCGGGATCCAGCGCAAGCTGTTTCTCGTCCACCGGATAGCCCAGCGCATATAACCCCCAATATTCTCCGTTCAGGAACAGTTCCAGATATTTATATTCCGTGCCGGTGTCGATCCCCTGCGCGTTATCCGCAGCACAGGAGACTTTCCACAGGTTGGTGCAGAATACGTTCCGCACCTTCTCCTGATCGTTGTACGCCGGATAGAGAATCCAGTCTTCATCCTGACGCATTCCCAGCAGCGCCGTCTGATTCGGACGGGTATGATTGCCGGCGGAATCCGTGACGAGAGACAGACGGTATCCCTTCTTCGGGAATACCTTCGTCGTGTTGCCCCGCACATGGATCGTGCCGTCAGATACGGTGACGCGGCTGCCGGCTCCCGGGGTATTGTCAAACAGCGTCATAGACATGGCGGTCATATCTTCCCCGATCTCCCCGCCCTCATATTCGATATTCATGAGGGGAAGCGTCGTACATTTCAGCTCGTACCGCGCACAGGCGTCATCCGTGTACAGCAGAAACGGTATGGCGGCATTGTCAGCGATCGCCTCGTCGGTGATCTCCTGTTCCATAAAAGCAATCCGCACGCCTCTGTCTCTGCTCCGTATCCTGATCTGCGGGTCATATGCCCTGTCACTTCCCTGTACCAGCGAATAGTAATAAGTGCCGGAACTCGGATCAAACTGCAGCGTTTCCCCATCGAATACAAGCGCCTCCGGCAAGCCCAGAAACGAGCCGCGCTGCGCTGTGATTTTCTCAAATTCGCTCTCATCCACCACGCATGCGGAATAGCGTGTCCCGCCCTCCGCCGTGCGAAGCAGGCACGCTCCGGCGAGCAGCGACGCAAGCAGAATAAACAGGCCAAGCGCTTTCTTCATCACAGAATATCCTCGCTGTCATATTCGATGAGGGAAGAACGCTCCACGCCCGCCTCACGTATGTCCGCCATAAGTTCCTGCGGATCCTTGAGCGACAGTTCGATCACCATATCCAAGCCGTCGCCCACATAATTCCTGCTCTTGATGCGGTAACGGGAAGTGTGCGCCGCGATCCTGTCCGTGACGCCGCTTTCCGCCTCCGCGCCACAGTGCAGCACCAGCACAAACGGTTTCCTGCCGAGACGGATATGTTCAAAGCAGAGCAGGACGACGGTGACCATCAGAGATGTCAGCACCGCCAGCTCGTACAGTTGGCACCCGCAGGTGATTCCGATGTGGACGGACCACATCAGATACAGCATATCGACCGGATCTTTGACAGCCGTCCTGAAACGCAGAATCGCCAGCGCGCCGATGGTACCCAGAGTGATGACGATATTGGACTGCAGGCTGAAAATAATCGTGGAGATAAAAAACGGCAGAACCGCGATACAGATGTGGAACGACCTGTTGTAGAATGCTCTGTGAGAGACCACCCTGTATACGATAAATTCATATACGCTTAAAACCAGTACCATCAACAGCACTGAAAGAATGACTTTGGCTCCGCCCACCACGGGATTAGCGTAAGCGCTCGTAATGTTTTCAAGTACATCCTGTATGATGCCCATTGTATTTCCCTCCCTTTCGTATGTTATCAAGTCACTGTCTTCCCATTGCCTGCAGCTTTTTCCTGCCCAGCGAATACTTGGAAAAAGACGACTGGATCAGATGATGCTCCGTGACAATATGCTTGATATAGGATGGCAGAATATGGTCAAATTTGACTTCCAGCACATGCTGTCCCGCCTCCTGCAGAGGATAACGCAGATAATTTCCATCCGTGAAATGCTCAAAATCGTCGGCAGCGGATATATTCTGATCTATCGTGATCCGTATGTTGGTAATCTTCTCAACATAGGCGCGGCGCTCAAAGTCGATCATCGCTTTCGGCGCAAGAAGCCCTGTCATGCACCGGACGCAGAAGCGCCGAAGCAGCGGTTCATCCGTCCGCCAGAACACTTCTCCGGCGCGCCCCTCCATAATCATCGCCAGCTCCTCTGCCGTGATCGGGCAGCTCTCCTTGTGGCAGCGCCCGTCCGCCTTTTCCTTGCGTTCCAGCCGCATCCTGTCACTGCGGTCATTATAGTAGCGCACACGGTACTTGACCCGTTCCGACAGCCCCAGATCGTTCGCCCGGGCGCCGGTGTCCTTGTAATCGTCGAAATACAGACTGTGAATGCAGTATCTGCCGTCCGCGCCGCCGTACTCGTCCCGGTCCATAACCGCGTCCAGCCTGCTGCCTATCACCTGCAGTTCATTCATCCCGCAGCAGTATTTCCACTCATTTCGGTATACTTTCACTTTTTCACCTCTCCCGCGCGATTCCCCGCCGTTATATCTGCGATGGCTGAAATGAACCTCGAAAATCCTTCGGATTTCCTCGGTCATCTCAGCCATCCAATGATGGCACGGATATGTAAAAAGAGCATATCGCAAGTACACTTGCAAATGCTCTTTTGACATATCCTACCATCGCAGATATAACTATCTCTTTGAAAACTGCGGCGCTCTACGTGCTGCTTTGAGACCGTACTTCTTACGCTCTTTCATGCGTGGATCTCTGGTGAGGTAGCCTGCCGCCTTCAGGGTCGGTCTGTAATCCGCGTCCGCCTGCAGAAGCGCTCTCGCGATGCCGTGTCTCACAGCGCCCGCCTGACCGGTGAAGCCGCCGCCTTTCACCGTGACAACCGCGTCAAACTTATCCGCGGTATCCGTAGCCGCGAAAGGCTGGCGGACGATCGCCTTGAGCGTCTCCAGTCCGAAATAGTCGTCGATATCTCTCTTATTGATCGTAATCTGCCCTTTGCCCGGCACTAAAAATACTCTGGCAACAGAGGTTTTTCTTCTGCCGGTCCCATAATATTTTGCTGCTGTTTTAGCTGACTTAGCCATCCTTGTTTTCTCCTTTCAGTCCTTGTGAATTAAAACGTCAATACTTCCGGCTTCTGTGCCGCATGCTGATGTTCAGGGCCTGCATATACGTGAAGCTTCGTATACATTTGTCTTCCCAAGGGTCCTTTCGGAAGCATTCCTTTGACCGCATGCTCAACCACTCTCTCGGGATGCGTCTTCAGCATATCCTTCAGAGTCGTCTCTTTCATGCCGCCTACATAGTCCGAGTGATGGTAATAAATCTTCTGATCCAGCTTCTTGCCGGTCACCTTTACCTTCTCGGCGTTGACTACGATCACATAGTCGCCCGTATCCATATGCGGAGTAAAGATCGGCTTGTTCTTGCCTCTCAAAACCTTAGCGACCTCGGACGCCAAACGGCCGAGGGTCATATCTGTCGCATCGACTACATACCATTTTCTATCGATTGTAGCCGGACTTGCCATAAAAGTCTTCATGATATTACCTCCATAGTAGCGATTCGTCTTTCGACTGTCTGTGCTGTTTCCAAGGCTCTTCGCGCGGATGTCCGGGCCGCCCTCACAAGTCTGCAAAACAGCTGATGACACTTTCTGTCCTATTCCAAAAATGTCCCGCCGGGGCTATGGCCGGACACTTTCAAACACTGTCACAGTTACCTATTATATTATACGCCTCCGAGTGTGTCAACCTATTTTTTGCCTGACTGTCCGTGTTTTCACGCCGCCGATCCCGCCATAATCAGCGAGAATCTTTGGAGACCCGGAACAATACAAGATTTCCGATCACCGCAAAAGCGAGGATAAACACCAAAAAGACTCCCCACACCAGCCAAAGGTGTCCCGCTGTGTGCGTGAACATACTCTCGGCTTCATGCTCGACACCCGGCACTTCCAGCTGAATTTTGAGCGGCAGTTCGTTGAGGTCCGATATACTTCCCAGCGCCTCCATGCCCCATCGGCTCAGCATCAGATAAGACAGCTTCTCCGCGCCGCCCTTCATGGTAAACAGAATCCCGGAGAAAATCAGCTGGACGATCAGGATATAGGGCGCCATCACATTGGCTGTCTCCGTCTTTTTTACCATACAGGAAATCATCAGGCCCATCATATCGGCCGCGTACATCAGAAGCAGAATGCTGATATAGTACTCCACAGTCACGTGCCCGAGCAGAATGCCGCTCTCCGGCAGCGCATTCCCGTAACATTGCTCCACACCCCAAAAAGCGGTGCACAGGATGAGGCTCTGGAACGCGCACAGGACCAGCTGGATCATGGCTCTGGACGCCACATAGCACTGCAGCCGCGCGCCGGACATATACTCGCGCTTCACGTTTGCCCGCTCTTTCACCACGATCTGAATCGAGTTGAACAGTCCGCCCCAAATGGCCGCGCTGACGATCACAAAGCAGGCCGACTTGGTCCCCTCGAAATGCACATACATATTTTCGCCGGCGATCCACACGGTAATTAACGCCGCAACCACCGGGAACAGCAGCATCACCAACAGGTTTTTGATGTCGCTGAGCAAAATGATCCTGTACTGTCTGCTGTAGATCCGCAGCTCTTTCCATGCCGAAATTCTTCTTGCCTCTTCCATGCCTATCCTCTTATATACTTTTCGGGATTTCTCGTCAGAATCCCATACACATCCTTCATGGCGGCCCCGAAATATTCCGCCGCTTCCTGAGGCGTCCCCGTAAATGCGATTCGGCCGACGTCCTCATACTTGACCATCATGACGACACGGTCAAACAGTTCGATCTCCGAGACGTCATGAATGATGACAATAATTGTTTTCCTCTGATTGTGGGCGAGATTTTGCAGTATCGTAAACAGTTCTCTCTTCATTTCCGGGTCCAGCCCGGCATCCGGCTCATCCAGATAAAAAAGCGTCTTGTCGGCCGCAAGGTCGATCGCAATATTCACTCTCTGCATCTCCCCGCCGCTGATCTTATGAATCCTGGACCTGCGCACGGAGTCCAGCCTTAACAGCGAGATCGTCTCATCGACTCTGCGCCTGATCTCCTGACTGCTCATGTCCGCCGGCAGCCTCGTCACCGCCGCCTCCCATATCTCTTCTTCCACCGTCAGCATCTCATGCAGGACATTCTTCTGCGGCACATTACCGATCAGAAATTTCAGGCGCTCAAAATTGGCATAGAGATCTTCGCCGCAGAACGTGACCCTGCCTTTCACGCCCTGCAGTTCCATGCCGTTTAAACAGTTCATCAGCGTACTCTTGCCCGCTCCCGAACCGCCCAGCAGCGCCACCAGTTCTCCTTCGCAGATTTCCAGCTTCACATTGCGGATCAGTTCTTTTGCGCCCGAACCGCTCTGATCCGGCACCGTCTTGGACTCTATGTCCGCGCTCAGTATGACTCTTTTTTGTTCCTCCGCCGTCTTCGGTTTCCTCGGGTTAAAGATCAGATTGTCTCCCGAATAGATGAAATTGATATCACACAGGGATATCCTGTCTTTCTCCTGCAGGAGTTCCTGTCCGGAAATTCTCCTGCCGTTCAGCCAGGTGCCGGCGGCGCTGTGGCAGTCGTCGAGATAATATCTGCCGTCCCGGCAGGTTATCCTGGCATGTACCGCGGATATGTACGGCCTTTGGATCGCTATTCTGCTCTGCGAGGGATCTCTTCCGATCACAACCTCGTCTTTGTCCTTCATGGAATAGAAGGTCCATTCCTCTCCCACACCGTCCGTCGTAAACAGCATCCACACGCCATTCGGCGATCTGAAGTCCGGGGTGTCGATCCGCAGCACGTCGCCGTTATCAAGTTTGATGGGTCTGGTATTCCCGTCCCCGTCCGGCTCTATTTTCCTTCCGTTATAATAGGTGCCGTTCCTGCTCTCCCCGTTGATCCAGAACCACTCTCCCGCGAGACATGCCAATTCTCCCTGGTGTCTCCCGGCAATCGGTGAGATCAGACTGATATCCGGTGCAGCCGTCGGCGTCCTGCGCCCCACGGTCCGCTTTGCCTCCGTATTTAATCTGCAGGTTCGTATCTGCCCCTGCTCGATCACGACCAGCGCAGCCTCCTGCACCTCTGCAACATACGATACCGTCTTCATCTTTTTACGCCCCTGTGTCTGTCTCTACAGCCGACCTGTCTACTGGTATGCGTTATACAGATCCTTCACCTGGCCGGCATCCAGCGCCTGATCCCATATTTTTACATCGTCAAACGCTGCGGGATACAGCGCGTCCCAGCAGTTGATGCCCAGATATACATCCGGCTCATCTTCATCCATCATCCCGTCAGCGACATCGCCCTCGCCGACATTCACACCGGCCACATACAGCGTGCCGTGCACACTGTCAGTGCCGCTTCCCGCCTTGGTCCCGTCCACCGTAAAGGCGATGTGATACCAAACGCCCGTCTGCATGTAATCGACCCTAGCGCTCGGCCGGATCTCAAAACTGCTCCCCGCCTCGTTCGAGGCGGAACTTAGGATGGGCGCCATAGGCGTCGGATCTGTCTTCTGTCCCAGCCACAGTCTCCGCATCTTGCTCTGATCGAGCATATCACTTCCTATATGGATGAACGGCGCCCAGTCATACAGCTCATCCGCTTTCATCCAGAATGCCACCGTGTAGGAGGAGCCTATCCTGCCGACATCATCCAGCCGCAGGCCATAGGTCCCGTCCAGATATACCGCCTTGCCTTCCATGCCCGCCACATACTCCGGCTCCACATCCGGCGCAGGCTCCGGCATCTGCTCGACATCGTCTCTGACTACCACCAGCGCATTCCCCAGATCTCCGTCGAAGTCATAGGAATAAACAGACTTGGGCACGCTGGTCAAAATGGTATTCCCCACCACCTCATTGGTGGCGGAAACCACCTTGTTCTCTTCATCGGCCGCCGCATCTTCCGCAGGAGCCGACTCGCTTTCCGCCCCGGAAATATCCGCGTCCTCTCCCGCTTCTTCTCCTTCGCCGGCTTCATCATCCTGCACACCACCCTCCGGCGAAGCGCCGCCGTCAGTCCCGTCCTCTTCTTCCTCTTCCTTTTCGCTCTCCCGGGAGACGCTGCCTCCGCCTTCGCCGCCCTCGATCACCGTATAATAATAGACTCCCATTCCCACCGCAATTGCCAGCAGGAGGAACAACACAGCAAACAGCGTGACCATAAGGCGCCTGCTTTGGTTTTCCATCTTTTTGGTTTCCTGCATCCTCTGCTGCACATGAGCCTGCAGATCGGTATTCTGCCTGTCCGCAGAGTTTTCGGGCCGCATCGCCGGCCGGGCGGCAGCACCCCCGTTCTTGTCGGCGCGTTCCGGTTTTTTATTCTTCTTCGCGCCGCCCTGAGGCTCTGTTCCGACCGGCGCGCCGCAGTTCGTACAGAACCTGGCGCCTTCCGGGATCTGTTTTCCACATTTGGTACAAAACATGCTCTCTCCTCCCTACGCCTTACTTCTCCGTCTCCTCAAAATATCGGTCTATACCGTCGGCTATGCCATACACGATTTTCCACTGGTACTCATCCGTCTGCATGGCCAGATCTTCCTTTTCATTGGTCATATAGCCCATCTCCACAATCGTGACCGGAACCCGGCACCAGTTGATGCCGCTCATGGTATCGGTCTCCCATACCCGTTCCCTGTTTGCCCCGGCAGACTCCGTCATCGCGTCCAGAATACATTCCGACAACAGGAAACACTCTTCATAGATATCCCCGCAATACGGATTGTCCTCTGTGGGGCATATCGTCATCATACCGTTGGCAGACGCATCTTCCGCGCCGTTGGCGTGTACTCTGATAAAAGCGTCCGCCTGCGCCTCATTGGCGATCTGCGCCCGTTCGCTGTTGCTTATATCCACATCATTTTTGGTTCTCACCATAATGACGGCGTAGCCCCTGTCCTTCAATTCCTGTTCCAGCTTCAGCGAGACTTCCAGATTCAGCTCGTACTCATACATGCCGCTGGCAATACCGCGCGTCCCCGCCGCGACCTTCGCTTTCAGTTCGTCTGAGCCGGGGGCCACGGGTTCCTTGTCAAAATTGCCCTGCTCCTGGTGTCCGGCGTCGATCACAATCAGCTTCCGCGGCTGTTCCTGCTCCGCTTTCTCCTCCGCCTCCTGCACATCCTCTGCCGCCACGGTCTTCGCCTCTTGCGGCTCTTCCCGCGTCTCAGTTTCCCAAACGACATCCTCCGGCTCCTGCACATCCTCCACCGGAAGTTCCTCCTCTGCCTCTTCCACGGGCCTGACCGGCTCCGACAGATACGTCTCTTCTTTCGCGGCGCAGCCCGCCGTCACCCACACCGCAGCGGCAAGAGCCGCCGCCGCTTTGTACCATTTCTTTTTCATAGCCTTAATACTGTACTTCCTCCTGTTCGATCGCCTGCCGGATCAGCTCCTCATTCTGCCTTCTGATCTCCGTATCCGGATAGCCCTGTACCTGCGCCAGCGCGTTTCGCAGAACCGCCTTGCTGAGAGCCAGATCGTAATCCGACAGCAGCGTATCGGCAGCATTCGGATAGATATCCTCGGACGCCATAATCGCATTCTCATAATCCTTGATCAATTCCGTATTCTGTATCTCCAGCTTGCTCAGCGGACTCGGGCTGATGGCGTCGAAGTCATCCGGCGAGTATTTCTGCGGGATATCCAGATACCATGTCCTGGAGTAGAACCACTGGTTCAGCATACTGTCCTTGAACTGTCTGCCGTGTCTCGCGAATATCTCATTTCTGGCAATACGCAGCTGCGCCAGGCTCAGTCCGTCCAGATCGGCTTCCGTCACCTCTCTCTGAGAGGAAAAATCCAGCATATAATCCCAGTCCATGTAATCTCCGGCGAAGGCGCCGCTGATGTCCGACTGCGGTACATACTCCTTCGTGTAAGTGCCGGAGAACTCTGTCGAATCGGAAGTGGACAGAACAATATCCCTGAATTCCTGCTGATTGTCCGTATCCGGCGACGTATAGCGGAACGCATAGTAATCCTGCTGCTCTTCATAGATACTGAGATAGATATCTGTCAGGATGCTCTCCAGATCGTTGACGTTGGCTGAGTAATAAGCCCCCGAGCACTCCTCCGCAAGCGACTGCAGCACATCTGCATCATACTCCTCGCCGATGCCGATGATAAAAAGAGGAATACCCGAATTCTGCGCCATGGTCACCACGTCTTCATAGGTGTAGCTGCTGCCGTTCTCCATGCCGTCCGTAAAACCGATGACGCACTTGGCCCCGGACTCAAAATAGGTCTGATAAAGCCCTACATAGAGCGCATCGTACAGCGCCGTCGTGTTCCCCACGTCGATCGCGTCAATCGCAGCCGTCAGCAGTTCTTCCCTGTTGGTAAACTCCTGCTGCAGATACACGTAGTCGTCGAAGGAGATGACCTCCGCCCTGTCGCCGTGATCCAGATCCATTCTGGCGATCAGCGACTTTGCCGCATTCTTCGCCTGCTCCATCTTGTTGTAGTCGTCCATGCTGCCGCTGGCATCCAGGACCAGGTCAATACAGCTGTTGTCTTCATTTAAAACCCGATAGACTTCCTCCAGTTCAATCTCCGACGCATTTCCCGCTGTGTCGATCTCCTGCACCGTAAAATCCCCGGCGTCCAGATCATCTACCGTATCATTGTTTTCGTCCACGACGCTGGCGTAGAAGGTGACTTCCGGAAATTTGGAATTATCCACCTGCCGGATATTCAGCGTGACCGGCGTGCGCTCCCCCTGATATACCTCCTCGGTCTCTTCCTCCTCTTTGGTCTCTTCGCCGCCTTCTTCGCCTTCTTTGTCTTCTTCGCCTTTCCCCGTGCCGGTGATATCGTCCCCCTCATCCGTGTCAGACTCGCCGGCTCTGCCCGCAAATTCATCGTTCTGGCGGTACACACCGAAGTACCAAGCGGCGCCGCCGCCCAGCCCGCACAGAAGAACCAATAAGATGATAAGCAGGGTAAGCAGCCCTCTGCCCCGATGCGGTCTCTGCTGCGGTTCGCCCGCCGCAGGCAGATCGCCGCCAGACGCCGGCGCATCATTCTGAAAACTTTCGTGCGCGCTGCCCTTTCCCGATACCGCCGCGCCGCATTTCGGACAAAACTTCGCACCGTCACGCAGCTCGGCGCCACATTTTACACAAAACATAATCCGATCCCCCTCACGCTGATCCTGTCTGTTGTTCGCTGTCTAATAGCGCGTCGCCGGCGCTTCTGCTTCTGTCTCCGCCGCCGCGTCCGCTTCTGTCTCCGCCGCCGCGTCCGCCGCCGGTGCAGCCATCTCCTCCGCCTGTGCGGCATACCGCCTTATCGGGTCATTCCCCCCCCATCCTGACCGCCGCGGATAAAGAACGAGCTCACATCGCTGTCAATCGTGATCACATCACGGCCGTCATACAGCTGCAGATCTCCGCGCCTCTTGGCGCTGCTCCTGGTTCTGGTGTAATCCGTGAGGAAGACAGTCTTGTCACCGTCAAACATCGCATAGCGGGCGTTGGCGACATCATCAGCGATCTTCTCCGCCTTGCCGTTCCGGTACAGCTTCAGTGTCCCCTCATCGCCATCTTTACTGATATCCGTCAGATACAGCACCATGCCGTCTTCCCATCTGATCGAACCGTCGTACACATCGCTGTCGATCCTGCTTCCGCCGCAGTACAGATCCCCATCCTCATTCAGATAGTAAATACCATCCTCCTGCACCGTCTCAACAGATACGGCATCATCACAGATCCGCTCCGTTCCCTGATCCAGTGCGTTGTAATCCAGCGTATAAATCTCCATGGCGCCATCCGACCCGTACACCAGATACAGCGCATGCGGTTTCTCGCTCGCATAAATACTCGGCTCGTAGTAATCACCGATATCGGATTTGTCAATGCCGATGTCCTCAACCTCAACGGCATTCCCATCCTTCACGCAGAACAGGCTCATGCTTTCACGCAGGTTATTCCGCAATGCCTGATACCAGGACACCTCCGAGTCGTTCTCCTCCAGCTCCATGAGTCTGGACAGCTTAATCTTATCCGCTTTTTCTATGTCATACAGCCAGTAGCACATCAGCGCCGTATGCTCCGTCTGCACCTGGGTGCTGCTCTCGATCGACGCCTCCACGATCATATTTGACTCTCCCTTTTTTGCATCATAGTAGTACAGCTCTTCCGCGCTGTCACTGATGATGTCGTTCTTTGCGTCTTCCCTGATCCGGTCTCTGTCCCGCTTCTCGTTATAGCTGTCCATCGCCTCATAGTACGCGTCGCTTGTCTTGGTGCGGACACCGAAATAGGGATCGCTCACCTGTTCCCTGTAATCATCCTCGTCAGGCTCCTCCATATCCTGATCTTCCGGAAAATCATCCTCGATGAGATCATAGAGAGACGTCTCCTCGGCGTCACCCTCTTTGGTGTAGTAGATCTTGGCGCTGCTGTCGATGTCATACACCATGACATCCATCACATCTTTGGCGATCTGCTCCTCCTCTTTGTCCTGCATAATATAGAGATGATCATCCTTGCCGTAGACGTAAGTCTTTAAATCCGCCGAATGCGCATAGAGACGCTCAATGTCGGATTCCAGTTCGTCCTTGTCTTCACCTATCCTGCATCCGCGGATATACAGATCGCTGCTGCCTTCCGCATTCGCGGCGCGCCATGCCACGTTCTTTCCGTCCTCGGACACATACCATTCAGATACGTCGTTGTCGATCATCTCCTCCTCCCCGCCGTCGTATAGATATATTTTGCGGTTAACGCTGTCCTTAAAATAAATCAGCTTATCATCGTCGATGAGCTCATACGACAGCACATCGGAAGCGATCTCTTCTTCCTCCGCCTTTTTGCTGCCCAGCTTCTTCCTGTACAGGTCATAGGTCCCGTCCGACGCCAGCCTGTGCGGATAGAATACATATTTGCCGTCGGGAGAAATCGAAACGTTGGCGCTGTAAGACCCGCTCCCGTCAGCGTCGTCAAAGCACCGATCCTCGATCACACGCGCCTCCCATTTCCTGCCGGCCGCCGTATTGAGTTCGTCGTCCTTGAGATAGAACAGATATTCCTCGCTGTCTCCCCCGAGACTGCCGAAGAGTTTCGGGAGCAGGATAATGCACGCCGCGATCACCGCCGCGGCTGCGGCCAGCGCGATTGCCAGCTTCGCTATCTTCTTTCCCTGTTTTCCTCTGTTCGGTCTGCCGCCCGACATGGCCTTGTCCGCGTTGCCGAAGAACATCCCGCAGGACTGGCAGAACAGATCGTTGATGCCGTTTTGGGCGCCGCAGTTCGGGCAGAACTTGATCTGCGGCGTCTCGGCCGCCGGCACCATCCTCGCCTCGTGCTCCTCCACTACGCCCGTGGAAGAAATCTCTATCGCCTCCACTCTGGAGCCGTCATCCGCGGAACTTCCCGTCTCTTCCGGCGCGGTTTCCTCTCCCGCCGCTTCGGAAATCTCCGACGTCTCTTCTTCTACGGTCGCCGTCTCTTCCTCCGCGGCTCGTTCCGGCACGGTCTGCTGTGACTGCTGCTCTTCATCCGTCACAAGCACGGTCCTGTACTCGTCGTCATCCTCCCTGGCAGTCGTGTTCATGCCGCTCATGGGAGCGCCGCAGTTCGGGCAGAACGCCGACCCTTCCCCTACCAGTGCACCACATTTTTCGCAATACATATACTCTCCTCCTCGTATTTATGGTTAATGCCCCTTACAGGCCCAGCGTATCTAAGATACCCTGAAAGAAATCTGCATATCTCTCCAGCGCCGTATTGTTCTGTGAAGCGCCCGTGAGACGGAACGTATCGTCCGCGTAGACTTCAAATTCCAAAGCAAAAGGCGCGCCGTCCCGCTCTCCCTCATAGTACACATATTTCTGTGCGGCAGCGCTGTCCTCATAGGTATACCAGCTTCCCTCCGTCTCAGAGTACCTGTCGAGAATCTCTCCGACTGTATACCCCTGTGCCGCATTGTTTAACTTGCCGTCCCTGACGATAGCGATATCGCTCTGTGCAGACGCGTCCGCCGCACCCGCGCGCATCTGCCGATATGCCTGCGCGCCCGCATCGGCCTCATTCGTTTCGCCCGCCGCAGCGAATCCGTTCCGCACCCGCGCGCCGAAATCCCGAAGCGTATCACGCTTGACCCACGCCGCCGCCAGTGCAATCAACAGCACCAGCACAATGATCAGCCGGATCAGCAGTCTGTTAATACTCTGGTATCTCCTGCTCCTCTTTTCGGTTTTCAGATCCTGTCTGCTGATATAGATATCATGGTACAGTTCCTCGACCGTCTGCTGCCTGTGTTCAGGCATAACTGACAGACCCTTTTGGATGGCCGTCCGGATATTGGCCGGCACCTTCTTGACCCGTGCGCCGACCGGCTCCAGGCGATCCTCCCTGATCCGCTCAATGGCTTCGGGGGGCACCTTGCCTGTCAACATCCGATACATCGTCGCACACAGGCTGTAGACATCGGTCCATGTCCCCTGATTGCCGTTGGCGGAGTACTGCTCTATCGGCGCATAGCCGTGCTTGAGTACCACCGTCATGCTTTTATCGGACTGCAGGTCGTAATAGCGGGCGGAGCCAAAATCGATCAGCTTGACCTGATCGTCCGCCGAGACCATCAGATTGTCCGGGCTGATATCGCGGTGAAGCATCTTCTCCTTGTGGACAATCGCTAACGACTCCATCACCGGCTTCATCAGTTTCAAGGTCTCGTCCAGGGAAAGCGTACCGCCCTTTTGCCGCAGGTATTCCTTCAGCGTAATGCCGTCGATATACTCCATCACAATGTAGGCTGTTTTGTTTTCATAAAAAAAATCCTTGACGGAGACAATACCCGGAAGATGAAAGAACTTAGACAATACGGACGCTTCCCGCACGAAACGCTCCATACCGGCATGAAATTCAGCCTCAAGAGACTGCGTGAGCAGGTATAACTGCGTATCGTTGCGTTCTGTCGTGTCACGTTTGATCAGATTGGCCGGATAAAATTCTTTGATCGCTATTTTAGTCTGCATGTTATTGTCCCATGCAAGATAGGTAATCCCGAAGCCGCCTTCTCCCAGCGTTTTACCCAGCGTATATTTTTGATTCAGTACCGTGCCCGGCTTCAAAATATGCGGTTCAACCGCAGCTGCGTGCACGGGATAGCCGCAATGCGGACACACGGCCGGATTTCCCTCTAACGGCGCAAAACATCCATAACATACAGGCTGCATCTTTCTTCTCCCCTGCTATTCTATTCTGGCGCCGCATTTAATACAGAATCGGCTCCCCGCCGCAAGCTCCGTCCCACACTTCGCACAGCGCACGGAAGCGGGCTGCCTGACCTGCGCCCCGCAGGAAGGACAGAACGCGCTCCCTCTGGGCACCTCGGTTCCGCACTGGTCACATATCACAATCCCCTTGATCTGGTACAGACCTTCCTTCAGATTGTCGAGTATACCGTCAACCAGATCGATCTGTTCCATCAGTTCATCAAAGTTTCCCTCTGTTCCGTTCTTATGCGCCTGGTAGTACGCCTCGCCAAGCTGCATGATATACTCGTCCCTGCGCGCCTTGTTCTTGGCTATCTCACCGGACAGCTTAGTCTGCTCCGATATGTCTTTCGCTTTCTGAGAAATAGAATTTCCCGCCTCTGTCACGCCGCTGCTGATCTTGTCAATAAAAGACATAGTCCCACCTATCCGTGCGTCCAAACTGCACTCATCCGTCTGTAAGAGTCAACAAAATCTCCCTGTCAGACTGCTCCTCATAGATTGTACCCCCCCCCCGACTGTTTTTGTCAATAGTATTGCATTTACGACATTTTCCGCTATACTATCTCTCAGGCAGTATCGCATCAGGGGGGGTGAAGGATACCGGCGCAGCGCCGGCCACTGGCACAGGAGAGAAAAATAGGAAAAGGGTGGGAGAAGAACGACAGAATGTCGAAAATTAGGATAGGATAGATTCGGGCCAGCGCGTCGATCCCGTCACAGGAACGCAATCCCTATCAGCGTCAGCCCGCAGGCTGGCGCGGTGGGCCCTGCCGCCCGTCTGTCCCTCGCCTCCAGAATATTTCTGATCTGCTCCGGCGGGATATGGCCACGCCCTGCTTCCATCAGCGTTCCCGCGATGATGCGCACCATATTATAGAGGAAACCGTTACCTGACACTTGTATCACAATTTCTTGACCGATATGGTTAATTTTCTCGCTCTGAAAACCGGCCGATCCGACGCCGTCTGCGGGCGTCTCCGGCGCGCCTGCCTCGCTGCCCGAATAACCGTCCGCAAACACCCGGATCGAATCGATCCGGCGCACGGTCGTCTCCGCCTGGCTGTCCGCACTGCAGAAACTCTTAAAGTCATGTTCGCCCGTCAGATACGCAGCCGCCCGCCGCATCAGGGCGACATCCATCGGCACGTAGGTGTAGTGGGCGTACAGCCTCTTGGTCGGCAGCGGAAAGGGCGCGCAGTAGATGCGGTACTCATAGGTCTTGCGGCTCGCGCAGTGCCGCGGGTGAAAATCCGGGGCCACCTCCTCCGACTTCTGAATACGGATATCCTCCGGAAGGCTCCGGTTCAGCGCGTAGGCGAGCTTGTCCGCCGGGATCCGGCTTTCCGTGTCGAAGACCGCCACGTTGCCCAGCGCGTGGACGCCCGCGTCGGTGCGGCTCGCGCCGGTCACCTCGATTTTTTCTCCCAAAAGCTCAGAAAGGCATCTGTTCAGGATGCCCTCTATCGTCTCTCCGTTCGGTTGTACCTGCCACCCGTGATAGCGCGTGCCGTCATAGGCGACCGTCAGCATAACTCTTTTCATTTCCGTCCCCGTTCAGCCCAATCTATAAATAGATCCTGATCGCGATACACAGCGCAAAGTATGCCGCCAGTACACCGTAGGCGATGCGGTCCCGCGACGCATACTTGAGCGGCTTCATCTTCGTCCTGTGCTCTCCGCCCCGATAGCACCGCGCCTCCATCGCCATCGCGAGATCGTTCGCCCGCCGGAACGCGGAGATGAAGAGCGGCACAAGTAACGGCACCATCGCTTTCGCCTTCTTTATGAGATTGCCGCTCTCAAAATCCGCGCCTCTGGCGATCTGCGCCTTCATGATCTTGTCCGTCTCCTCCAGCAGAATCGGGATAAACCTGAGAGCGATCGACATCATCATCGCCACCTCATGCACCGGCACCCTGAAAATTTTTAACGGCCTCATCAGCTTCTCCATGCCGTCGGTCAGGCTGTTCGGCGTGGTGGTCAGCGTCATCACGGAGGACCCGACAATCAGAAATGACAGGCGCACCGCCATCATCACCGCCAGCTGCAGCCCTTCTCTCGTGATCCGCAGCTTCCACAGGCTCACCAGCGTCTCGCCCGGCGTCAGGAACAGATTGAACACCACCGTGATCAGCAGGATGAAGACGATCGCCTTCATGCCTTTTACCATATATTTGAAGGGCACGTTCGACAGCCTGATCATGACGGCCAGAAAAACCGCCGCAGCCACATAGCCCACCCAGCTTTTTACCACAAAGAGCGACACAATAAAGCAGATCGTCGCCACCAGCTTTACGCGCGGGTCCAGTTTATGGATGACGGAGTCCGTCTGATAATACTGGCCCAATGTAATATCCCGTAACATAGCTTATTCCTTTCCCAGCGCCTTCAGGATCTCTCCCTTCGCCTCCCTGATGGTCGTCGCGTCCGTCCCGACCGGCATTCCGCTCTCGTGAAGCGCCTGCATGATATAAGTGACCTGCGGCGCGGCAAGTCCGACCTGCTCCAGCTCGCGGTAGTGGGCGAACACTTCCTTCGGCGCGCCGTCGTACATCACGCTGCCCCGGTTCATCACAATGATGCGCTCCACATACTTCGCCACATCCTCCATGCTGTGGGACACGAGGATGACGGTGATGCCGGTCTCCTCCTTCAGCTTTGCAATCTGATCGAGGATCTCATCCCTTCCCTTGGGGTCCAGACCGGCAGTCGGCTCATCCAGGACGAGCACGTCGGGCTTCATGGCCAGCACGCCGGCGATCGCCACCCGCCGCTTCTGTCCGCCGGACAAGTCGAAGGGCGACTGGTAGAAATACGCGTCCTCCAATCCTACCTGCTTCAGCGCCGCATAGGCGCGCAGCTCCGTCTCCTGCCTGGACAGGCCCAGATTCTTCGGGCCGAAACACACATCGGAGAACACGTCGATCTCGAAGAGCTGATGTTCCGGATACTGGAAAACCAGTCCGACTTTGCTGCGCAGCTTCTTCTTGTCATAATCCGCGGCATGAATGTCCTCGCCGTTATAGTATATATTGCCCCCGGTAGGCCTGAGCAGTCCGTTCAGATGCTGTACCAGCGTGGATTTGCCGGAGCCCGTATGCCCGATCAGCCCGATAAACTGTCCGTCGGGGATCACCAGATTGATATCCTTCAGCGCGTGCACCGCCAGCGCCGTGTCGCCGCCGTACACATAATTCACATGATCCAGTATGATCGACATGATACCATTGATACCCTTTCTCTCGCTTTGCCGGTTCTAATGACATGTGTGTCATTTCTATCCGTGATATACCTGCGTCAGAGCCTGCACCAGCTCCTCCGTCGTCAGAATGCCGTCCGGCAGCTTCACACCGCTCTTCTGAAGCTCATAGGCCAGCAGCGTCGCCTGCGGCACATCCAGGCGCAGTTCCTTCAGCTGCTCCACCTGGGAAAAAATTTCCCGCGGCGTTCCCTGCATGGCGACCCTGCCCTGATCCATGACAAACACCTTGTTCGCATGGATGATCTCCTCCATGTAATGCGTGATCAGGACGATCGTGATGCCCTCCACATCGTTCAGGGCTCGCACCGCCCGCACCACCTCTCTGCGCCCGTTGGGATCCAGCATGGCGGTAGGTTCATCCAGAATGATACACTTCGGATGCATGGCGATCACACCGGCGATGGAGACACGCTGCTTCTGCCCGCCGGAGAGCTTGTTGGGGGAGTATTTGCGGTACTCGTACATTCCCACCGCCTTCAGGCTCTCCTCCACCCGCGCCCAGATCTCCTCCGTGGGAACGCCCATATTCTCCGGGCCGAACCCCACATCCTCCTCGACGACCTGCCCGATAATCTGATTATCGGGATTCTGAAAGACCATGCCGGCCTCCTGCCGGATATCCCACAGATGCTTCTCATCCTGCGTGTTCATGCCATCCACCCAGACCGCGCCTTCCGTGGGGTAGAGCATGGCGTTGATGTGCTTGGCCAGCGTGGACTTCCCGGAACCGTTGTGTCCCAGGATGGCCACGAAGTCGCCCTGTTTCACGTCCAGGTCCACCTCGTCCACCGCGCGGGTGATGCCCTCCACATTGCCCTCCTCGTCACGGCGGATATATTCAAAAACCAGCTTATCGGTCCTGATGATTCCCATGAAAAACTCCATCCGGCATAGACCGGCATACGCCGGCGCCGATTTTCCTTTATTGTACTAACCAGTTTTTTATTATACTAACTAATACGAGAAAACACAAGTGCGAAAGCGGCTGGATCACCGCGGCGATTGTTTTTTTGTCCGTGATGCCCTATAATATAGAAAAAATAAAACAGGCGAGGGAGCGACACGTATGTCACAAAATAAATCTTCCGGTCAAAAACCGGGCAGCACAAAAGAACTTCTCCAGATCGCCGCGCGACCCCTGATCTTCATCCTGTTCCTGATCATGGTCTGCGCTTTTCTGGCGCACTATCTGCTGGACTCGGAAACCCTGTCCGAATATGCCGAGAACAACCCCGAGGCGGCGTACGGCAGCGAGGCAGACGCCGGACAACCCGGCAATGCAGCAGCCGCCGGCACAGTGCCCGCTCCTGCAGATACCGAGAACACAGACGCCTCCGACAGCAGCGGCAGCCTTGTAGCAGACAACAGCGAAACAAAGCGAGCGGCCGATACAGACTCGAAAGAAGAAAGCGCACCGAGCACCGCCCTCACGCCTGACAAGCCCGCCGCATATGATACCACTAAGGAACGCGGCACAGACGCGGCCGATGAAGCCGCTGCCGCACAGAAAGAGAGCGTTGAAGACATGCCAGAGAACCCGGACCGGACCGTCTATCAGGACGGCTTTTACTATGAACCGCTGAGCGACAAGATCAAGGAGCGCATCACAGGAATCTCCTACCCCGAGGAGGGCTGCACTGTACCCTACGAGGATCTGAACTATGTGGGTATTCTCTATGTGGACTTTGACGGAAATGTACAGGATGGCGAACTGATCTGCAACAAGGCGATCGCGCAAGATATGGTGGAAATTTTCTACGAGCTGTACCGGAACGACTACCGTCTCGAGCGCGTCCGTCTGGTGGACGAATACGGCGGCGACGACACGCGCTCCATGGAGGACAACAACACCTCCTGCTTTAACTACCGGGTGGTTGACGGCACCTCCACCCTCTCCAAGCACGCGCTGGGCTGCGCCGTTGACATCAACCCTTTCTACAACCCCTATGTCGTATATAACAGAAACGGAAGCGGTGAGACTTATATCTCCCCCAAGGGAAGTGAGATATACGCTGACCGCTCCCGAGATTTTCCCTATAAAATTGATGAAAACGACCTCTGCTACAGGCTGTTCACCGAGCGCGGCTTCACCTGGGGCGGCAACTGGAATTCCACCAAAGACTACCAGCACTTCCAGATCACCCTGTAACTTCTACCGCTTATTGCAAGAATCGCTCACATTTCAAACATCGCCATGCTGTCATCCAATCTGTTGGAGATATCCTTGAGGTCCACCGCGTTGGTCGCGATCTCGCCCACAATGCTGCTGATCTCCGTCACGGAAGCCGACGTCTCCTGCGAGCTGGCGGCGTTCTCCTGCGCGATGGCCGACAGGTTCTGCACCGTGTCTACCACGCTGCTGCGCGCCTCGTTGATCTTGTTGGTCTTCTCTACCACTTCCTCGATGCCTGCCAGAGATTCCTCCACATCCTGCAGAAGGTTCATAACCTGCGTGTTCGTGTTGGTGACATTCTCGCTCTGCTGCTCCATGATCTCCTTCACTTCATTCATGGTCGCAACCGACTTGTCGGAATCCTCAATCAGCGAGAGGATAATCATTTCGATCTGCTTCGCGGATTCATTTGACTGCTCGGCCAGCTTCTGGATCTGTGCGGCGACAACCGCAAAGCCTCTGCCCTGCTCGCCCGCGCGCGCCGCCTCGATGGACGCGTTCAGCGACAGCAGGTTCGTCTCCTCAGCGATGTTGGTGATGAGCGCCGTCGCCTCCTTGATCTTCTGTGCGGACTCATTGGTCACATTCGTCTGCTCGTAGATGATGTCGATGGACTCGCTCGTCTTCGCGTTGGTGGACTGCAGCTCACGCAGCGCCTGAATCGCCGCCTCGCCCCGCTCCTTCATGGACCTGGCGCTCTCGCTCAGGCTGCCCAGCTCATCCACCGTCTCCTCGATCATATTGCCCATCATAATGATATTCTCAGTGGCGTCCTGCGTCTCCTCCGCCTGGCTGCCCGCGCCGATGGCGATCTCGCCGACAGCCTTCTCCATCTGCTCGACGTGATTGCTCGTGTCGCTGGTCTTCTCGCTCAGCTGCTCGGAAGCGTTCAGCAGCGTGTTGCTGTCGTTCTTAATGGAGGAGATGATATCTGACAGATTACTCTTCAGTTTATTGATCGCACGGCTGATATCGCCGATCTCGTCCTTGCTCTTAAGCTGCGCTTCGCTCAGACTGACATTCAGCTTACCCTCGGAGAGCTGTGACAGCGCGTTGACACCCTCCGAGATACTGCGTACCATCTTGTTGACGATCAGGAAAATCAGCACCACGCACACAAGCGCCACAGCTACGATGATTCCCACAATCAGATAGGTGATGCTCCTGATCTGGTTCTTAGCGTCCGCCTGCGACATACCGGCGAACACCATACCTACGATCTCTCCTGTCGTCTCGTCGGTGAGCGGTACATAGTAGCCGAAATAATCCTGCCCCACCACGACGACGTCCGTGGCGAAATAGTCCTGCCCGCCCTTCAGCACGGTGTTGATCACGGCCTCGCCGGCCTGTGTCCGCAGCACTCTGTCGCCGTTCTCGTCGAGCACGGACGTCATGTAGCGCGTGTCGCCGTAAAAGACCGTGATATCCGTATTGGCGCTCTTGCGCAGCTCGTCCGCCAGCCTAGTATGCTGGGTAATGTTGTAATCGCCTTTATACAGTTCATCGTTCTCGTCCAGATAAAAGGCGTCGTCGTTGACCTCCTCCAGAGAATCCAAAACCGATATGGCCGCGCTTCGCAGCCCGTTCTCAATCGCCGACGTGAGCACCGCATTGATTCTCTTGTTGCTAACCCACAGCATGACCACGCCCAACAGCACAATCGGCATGATCGAAATACACAATATTTTCTGTTTCAGTTTCATCCTGCGTCCCTCTCCTCCAAAATAAAATATATAATAATTATCTACTGCCCTACAGCTAAATTATATTTTAATACAATTTGGTAAAAATGTACAGTAAAAATTGTGCGGCGCCCCCCCCTTGTCGATTTTATCCAAAAATAAAGAATCTTTTTAAAAACATTTATCCCGAAAACCATGTAAAACTATACAAAAGTATCTTTTCACCGTTAAAAATTTATGGTAAAATGGTACTAACGACAGTTTTATAGCTGCTGTCGCGGTTTGGGCTACGGCGGATATCCGTCTGCGCGCATCATGTAGAGCTAAGGAGGATTGGTTGTGAAACTTACAGATTTTATGGATTTAAAGATACTGCAGAAGATTCAGGACGCTTTTTCCGATGCGACGGGTCTTGCGGCAATCGCGGTGGACAATGACGGCAAGTACATAACGGAAGGCAGCAACTTCACGGATTTCTGCATGAAATATACCCGCGGCTGCGCGGAGGGCTCCAAGCGGTGTGTGAAATGTGACCAGGAGGGCAAGGGAACTTACGAGTGCCACGCCGGGCTGATGGATTTCTCCATCGATATCGTGTTAAACGGCGAGAAGCTCGGTTCCGTCATCGGCGGACAAGTGCTTCCCACTCCGCCGGATGAGGAGAAATTCACCAGAATCGCCGAAGAGCTCGGCATCGATCCGAAGGCCTATGTCAACGCCGTCAAGAAAGTGCCGGTGCGCCCCGAGAAATCCATCTACGCGGCGTCCGCCCTGCTGGAGGATGTGGTCAACCGTATCGTGAAACAGGAATACATGAACGCGACAGAGTACAAGAAACTGAATGTCTGGGAAGAAGAGCTGCAGGTTGCCACGGAGACGATCGGCGAGATCAAGCAGTGCACGAAGGAGCTGGAGACGATCTCCTCCAGGCAGTCCATCATGGCGCTGAACGCCGCGATCGAGACCGCCAGAGTCGGCGCCGCGGGCGCGGGCTTCGGCATCATCGCGAAGCAGATGGGAGAATTTTCCAGACAGTCCTCCGATATCTACAAGCACATTACGGAATCCGCCAACAAGATTTCCGCCTCGATCGACAAGATGAACAACGCAAAATAGCGGGGGCCGTCGGTCCCGAAAACAAAAATCCCCTGTAGGCAGGCCGCCTGCGGGGGATTCTATTTTTCTGTGTTTTGTGTTTTGCGCTAAACGCGGCCTAGACCAGTTCCAGAACGACTTCCATCGCCGCGTCGCCCTTGCGGGGACCGATCTTGACGATTCTCGTGTAACCGCCGTTGCGGCTCGCATACTTGGGCCCGTACTCATCGAACAGCTTCGCCACCAGATCGACTTCCTTCGTACCTTTCTTTCTGCCTGCCGCCGCGGAAGGAACCTCCGTCACGGGATACAATACCCTTAACATCTGTCTTCTCGCGTGCAGTCTGGAAGGCATATCCTTTTTGATCTCCTTCTCAACCGTATCGTAAAGGGTAACCTTTTTGCCGTCCTTGACCTCTTTGACTCTCTTGCCGTCCTTATCCTTACGGGGCACCTTCGCGCTGACCTTAACGGTCTCGAAGTTGTCCTTCTCCTTAACCGCCAGTGCGATCAGTCCCTCCGCGATCTTGCGGATCTCCTTGGCTCTCGCCTCCGTGGTAACAATTCTGCCCTTGTACAGCAGCGCCGTCACCTGGTTGCGAAGCAGTGCCTTTCTCTGGTCAGATGTTCTGCCGAGTTTTCTGTATTTTGCCATAAATAAGCTCCTTTCTCACCGGGGAGTTCTCTCCCGCCTCATGGTGTACATACGGCGACGCCCTTCGGTCTTACTCGCCGAATGTGTTCTCAGTTCCATTGATGAGCAGACACGCAGACGCCCTTCGGTCTTACTCCGCATGCCCCATGTTATGTTTAAGTCTCGTCGCTCGGATTGAGCTGCAAGCCAAGCTCTTTTAATTTTGCCAAAACTTCGTCCAGAGACTTGCGGCCCAGATTGCGGACCTTCATCATGTCCTCGGAAGTCTTGCTCGTCAGTTCCTCGACCGTATTGATACCGGCTCTCTTCAAGCAGTTGTAGGAACGCACGGACAGCTCCAGCTCGTCGATGCTCATCTCCAACACCTTTTCCTTCTCGTCGTCCTCCTTCTCCACCATTACCTCGGCGGTTCTGGCGTTCTCGGACAAATCGATGAAAAGGCTCAGATGCTCGCTCAGCACCTTGGCCGCAAGGCTGACCGCCTCGTCGGGAACCAGCGTGCCGTTCGTATACACATCCAGTGTCAGCTTGTCAAAATCTGTGATTTGGCCGACACGCGTGTTTTCCACGGTGACGTTCACTCTCTCAACCGGCGTATAGATGGAATCCACCGCAATCACGCCGATCGGAAGATCATCCGTCTTGTTTCTGTCGGAGCTAACATAGCCTCTGCCCTTCGTGATGGTAAGCTCCATATATAATTTAGTATCCTTGCCGCTCAGCGTAGCGATGACAAGATCGGGATTCAGGATCTCAATATCCTGATCCACCTGGATATCCGATGCTCTGACAATGCCCTCGCCCTCGTACTCGATGTAGGCTGTCTTGGGCTCGTTCGTCTCGCTGTTGTTTCTGATCGCGAGACTCTTAATGTTCATAATGATCTCCGTGACATCTTCCTTCACACCGGGAATCGAACTGAACTCGTGCAAAACGCCCTCAATCTTTACCTGGCTTACCGCTGCGCCCGGCAAAGATGAAAGCATAATTCTCCTCAGAGAATTACCAAGGGTAATGCCGTAGCCTCTCTCTAACGGTTCAACTACAAATCTGCCATATTTCTTATCTTCTGAGATCTCTGCAACCTCAATATTGGGTCTCTCAAAATCAAACACGCAAATACCCTCCTTTGCCAAAAACCAGAATTACTTGGAATACAGCTCGACAATCAGCATCTCGTCTACCGGAACGTCGATCATCTCTCTGGTAGGGAGATATTTGATCGTCCCCTTAAATGCCTCCTGATCTACCTCCATCCATTCAGGGACAAGTCTTCCTCCCGTCACCTCGAGGATATCCTTATAGCGCTGCAGGGATCTGGCCTTCTCACGCACCTCAATCACATCGCCTGCCTTGACCTGATAAGAAGGGATCTGCACCGGCTTGCCGTTCACAAGGAAATGCTTGTGTCCTACGACCTGTCTCGCCTCTCTTCTCGTCCTCGCGAAGCCCATTCTGAATACAACGCTGTCCAGTCTGCACTCCAGCATAGCCATCAGGTTCTCACCGGTCATGCCCTTCATTCTGTCGGCCTTCTCGTAGTAATTCCTGAACGGCTTCTCCAGCACGCCGTAGATAAATTTCGCCTTCTGCTTCTCTCTCAGTTGAAGGCCATACTCGCTGACCTTCTTGCCCGCTCTCATATTCCTTCTCTTGGATTTCTTGTCATATCCCAGATAAGTAGGATCCAACTCAAGTGATCTGCATCTCTTCAATACAGGGACTCTGTTTACTGCCATTTTTTCGGCTCCTCTCTTATTTTTGTTTACAGCGCGCTATGCGCCTTCCTCCAAAGTTCTAGTACCTACATGCTAACATACATAACCTGCAGAGAATCGCGCAAGCGGTTCTCTGGAAATATCTGCGCCAGCAGATTTTTCCGATTATACGCGGCGTCTCTTCGGCGGGCGGCATCCGTTGTGAGGTACTGCCGTCACGTCGCGAATGCTCGTCACCTCCAAGCCGCAGGCCTGCAGTGCGCGGATCGCGGCCTCACGCCCCGAACCGGGACCCTTGACCATGACGTCCACCGTCTTTAAACCATGAACCAATGCAGCCTTAGCGGCTGTCTCTGCAGCCATCTGCGCTGCATACGGAGTAGATTTCCTTGAACCTCTAAAACCAAGACCACCGGCACTTGCCCAGCTGAGCGCGTTCCCCTCGGTATCCGTCAGGGTAACGATCGTATTATTAAAGGAAGACTGGATATGTGCCTGTCCGCGTTCAACGTTTTTCTTTACACGCTTTTTTGTCACTTTTTTGGTAACTTTTTTAGCCATAATAAACTAACCTACTTTCTCACTTTCTACTGGTTTATGTTACTTCTTCTTGTTTGCCACCGTTCTCTTGGGACCTTTTCTTGTCCTGGCGTTGGTCTTCGTCCTCTGTCCGCGAACCGGGAGTCCTTTCCTGTGGCGGATACCTCTGTAGCAGCCGATCTCCTGAAGACGCTTGATGTTAAGCGCAACCTCTCTGCGCAGATCACCTTCTACCATGTAATCCTTCTCAATCACCTCGGCGATCCTCTTTACCTCGTCGTCCGTCAATTCTCTGACACGGGTATCGGGATTGACATTCGCCGCTTCCAGGATCTTGTTCGAGCTTGTTCTACCGATACCGTAGATATAAGTCAAGCCGATCTCCACACGCTTTTCTCTCGGTAAATCAACACCTGCAATACGAGCCATTTACGTTTCCTCCATCTTTCTGTTTCATAATCTGTATACATGCGTATACGTGACACTAATTGATTGAGGCGCTTCGCGCCCAACCGGATCCGGGTGATCCGATCTTTCCAAACATAAGGTCTGGTATCAAAAAGTTATCTCCTCGGGCTCTTTCCAATATATGAACCCCGTTATATCTATAACCTTCCGGGGGATTAACCTTGTACCTGCTTATGCTTCGGATTCTCACAGATCACTCTGATCTTTCCTTTTCTTTTAATGATCTTGCACTTTTCGCAAATCGGTTTTACTGATGATCTTACCTTCATCTCAAACCCTCCTTTCAAAAAAGACCGTTTTACATTATACCATTATAACCCAGGTTTGACAAGGGCTTTTTCGGGCTTTTTTTCGACGTCCTATTTATCGCGCCAGATGATCCTGCCTTTGGACAAATCATAGGGCGACAGCTCCAATGTCACCCTGTCCCCAGGCAGAATACGGATAAAATTCTGGCGCAGCTTGCCGCTTATGTGCGCCAGCACCACGTGTCCGTTTTCCAGTTCCACCTGAAACATGGTGTTCGGCAGTTTCTCAATGACTGTTCCCTCGATTTCAATTACATCAGCTTTTGACATTTGCTCCCTCCTGATACATTTTGATTGTTCGCTTGATTTCCAAATCCTTAAAACCGTTCTCCGGTTTACCCGCCTGTACTTTTTTGATCACCTGAATATGCTTTCTGTTCTTTTTCTTCGGTCTGTCCGCCGTTCTGGTCTTCCCGTCGGCTACCCACACATATTCGTCCGTCTCGTCCACGATGACGTAGACCGCTCCTTTGTCATGTCCTGCCAGCGATACGGCTAACATTCCCGTCATACTGCGCCCTTTCATCTCTTCCTATTTATATGTTTCATATGTGCATGCTCCGCGCCTGCCCGCTACGGTATCGTTCCGAGCGTCAGGATCTCCGGCTCGCCCTCCGTGATCAGCACCGTGTTCTCATAGTGTGCGGAGAGTGAGTGATCGGCCGTCACAACTGTCCAGTCGTCGTCCAGCCACTCCACGTCCGCGCCGCCCATATTGATCATCGGCTCGATCGCCAGCGTCATGCCCGCCTGCAGCCGCGGCCCTTTCCGGCGCTGTGCGAAATTCGGAATCTGAGGCTCCTCGTGAAGTCTCGTTCCTATCCCGTGTCCCACCAGCGCTCTCACAATGCCGTATCCGTAAGGCGTCACATAGTTCGCGATGGCATTCGAGATATCATGCAGATGCATGCCGGCGCGCGCCATCTTGATACCCTCGTAAAAGCTCTGTCTGGTCACGTCGATCAGCTTCTGCGCCTCAGGACTGATCTGTCCCACCGCATGGGTCCGCGCAGCGTCGGAGTGATAGCCGTGATAGATCAGACCCATATCCAGACTGACGATGTCGCCCTCCTGTATGATGCGGTCGTCGCTCGGAATCCCGTGCACCACCTCATCGTTGACGGAGACGCACACCGAGGCCGGATAGCCCTGATAGTGCAGGAAATTGGGCGTGCAGCCGTAACTTCTGATGATCTCCTCGCAGACCCTGTCAATCTCCTTGGTGGAAATTCCCGGCCTGATCATCTTCGCCAGCTCGTCGTGCACGAGAGCAAGCAGCCTCCCGGACTCTCTCATCAGTTCGATTTCTCTCGAAGATTTGATCGTTATCGCCATGTGAAACACACCTGCCTTACTTTCTGACCGCTCTGCGGCGGACGCTTACGCTTCGAGAATCTTCTCGATCGCCGCGAACACATCCTTCATGTCCATCGTGCCGTCCACCGTCCGCAGCACGCCCTTCGCCTGATAAAAGTCGATCAGCGGCTGTGTCTGCTCATGATATACCTTCAGACGATTGCGGACCGTCTCCGGCTTGTCGTCGTCGCGAAGCACCAGTTCCTGGCCGCACACGTCGCAGACGCCTTCCTTCTTCGGCGGCACATGCTCGATATGATAGGTCGCCCCGCAGGCGAGACATGCGCGCCTGCCGCCCATTCTCTTCACAATGTTCTCGTCCGGCACATCCACGTCGACAGCGTAATCTATATGGTCCCCCAGATCCGCCAGCGCCTTGTCAAGCACTTCGGCCTGCGGGATTGTCCGCGGGAAGCCGTCCAGCACGTAACCGTTTTTGCAGTCGTCCTGCGCCACTCTGTCGAGAAGGATCTTCACCGTCAGCTCATTCGGCACGAGCAGTCCCTTGTCCATGTACTGCTTCGCCTCCATGCCGAGTTCTGTGCCGTTCTTGATATTCGCTCTGAAGATGTCGCCCGTAGAGACATGCGGAATCTTGTATTTGTCCGCAATCATCTTCGCCTGTGTTCCCTTGCCCGCGCCGGGCGCGCCCAACATAATTATTTTCATCTCAGTGTCCGCTCCTTCCTAAAGCCTCGCTCTTGCGTTTGTTTACATCAGATTACATGAATGCGCCCCCAGCGCGTCCGGCCTGGAGGTCTTTCAGAAAATGCAGGGGACGGCCGGTTATCCTGCTCGTCCCCACAATCGTCTCATAATCAGTCATTCAAAAAGCCCTTATAGTTGCGAACCAGCATCTGGGATTCGATCTGCTTGACCGTCTCCAGAACAACGCTCACGATAATGATCAGGCTTGTTCCGCCGAACGACACGCTGGCGCCGAACACACCGTTGAAGAAATACGGTATCACGCACACGATCGTCAGGCCGACTGCGCCGATAAAGATAATATAGCTGAGCAGTCTGTTCAGATAATCACTGGTGGGCCTGCCCGGTCTGATACCGGGGATAAATCCGCCCTGCTTCTTCATATTCTCCGCGACCTCCATCGGATTGAAGGTGATCGACGTATAGAAGTACGCAAAAAGGATGACCAGCACAACATACACAATCAGACCGATCGAATAGACAGGCTGACTCGGGTTGCACCAGTAGTTGGAGTTCAATCCCTTCAGGATATCTCCCCACACGCCCGTTCCCGTAATATTGAAAAAGGAACAGATAATCACGGGGAGCTGCATCAGTGACGAGGCAAAGATGACGGGAATGACGCCGGAAGTGTTGATCTTCAGCGGAATATTCGTCGTCTGTCCGCCGACCATTCTCCTGCCCTGCACCTTCTTGGCATACTGCACGGGAATCTTGCGCACACCGTCGTTCAGGATAATGACGAGCACTACCATCAGAACGATAATGGCAATAATTATAATCGCCGCCACAACGCCCTTCGCGATGGACTTGCCGATCACGAACTGCTCAAACAGCTGCGCGATATCCTGCGGCACACGGGACAGAATATTTATCGTCAGAACGATGGAAATACCGTTGCCGACGCCGCGTTCCGTGATCCGCTCACCGATCCACATCAGGAATGCGCTGCCCGCTGTGAGCGCCACAATAACCGTGAGGACATTGATGACGTTGTAGGTCTGCAGGAGCCCCTGACGCCCGAAACCGATCGCCATGGCGCTGGACTCAATCAGCGCGAGGCCAACCGTCACATATCTGGTAATGGACGCGATTTTTTTCCTGCCGTCGGCGCCGTCGCGCTGCATCTCTTCCAGCTTCGGAATCGCGATCGTCATGAGCTGCATGATGATCGACGATGTGATGTAGGGCGTAATGTTCAGCGCCAGTACGGACATATTCAGGAATGATCCGCCTGTAAACGCATCAAAGAAATTAAACGCGTCTCCGGTCTGCTGCGAGAACCAGTCTGCAAAGAAGGTTCTGTTGATGCCCGGAACAGGAAGCTGTGATCCGAGTCGGATCACAACCAACATCAAAAAAGTAAAGATGAGTTTCTTCCTGATCTCCTTGATCCTAAACGCATTTTTTAAGGTTGTAAACATTAGATCACCTCTGCTGTTCCGCCGAGCGACTCGATCTTTTCCTTAGCGGAAGCGCTGAAAGCGCCTGCCTTCACGTCGAGCTTCTTCGTCAATTCTCCGTTTCCAAGAATCTTAACACCGTCGCGGGGGTTTTTGATGATTCCTTTTTCGATCAATGCATTTACGTCAACTGTTGCGCCGTCGTCAAAAACCTCCAGCGCGCTCATATTAATTGCAACGATTTCCTTGGAGTTTCTGCACTTGAATCCTCTCTTGGGAAGTCGTCTGTATAACGGCATCTGGCCGCCTTCAAAACCCGGTCTGGGAGCTCCGGAACGAGCCTTCTGGCCCTTGTGGCCCTTGCCGGCCGTCTTGCCGTTGCCTGAGCCGTGTCCCCGACCTCTTCTAAAATTATCGCTCTGTACCGAACCTGCGGCAGGTCTCAAATTTGATAATTCCATGCTGACACCTCCTTTTTATGCTTCCTCTACTTTGATCATATGTCTTACCTGTCTGATCTGTCCTCTGGTGGACTCGTTGTCAGGCAGTTCTACCGTCTGGTTAATCTTGCGCAGTCCCATAGCCTGGATTGTAGCCCTGTTCTTCGGGACCTGACCGATGGTAGATCTGATCAGCGTAATCTTCAATTTCTTCGTCTCTTCTTTTTTTGCTGCCATCTTTTTTTCCTCCTAAATTTGCTGACCGATGACCTCCGGTATGCTAAGCGCGAACCTCTTCTACGGATTTGCCGCGGTTCTTAGCTACCTCTTCAGGAGTCTTCAGCTGGCTCAAGCCTGCGATCGTAGCAAGTACGACGTTCTGCTTATTGTTGGAGCCCAGGGACTTCGTACGGATATTCTTGATGCCCGCAAGCTCGCATACGACACGCGCGGGACCGCCGGCGATGATACCGGTACCTTCCTTCGCTCTCTTGAGGAGCACGGAAGCGGAACCGAACTTGCCTATGAAGTCGTGTGTGATACTGTTATTATCGTCGAGCGCAACCGGAACCAGGTTCTTGATCGCGTCTTCCTTCCCTTTGCGAATTGCCTCAGGGATCTCAGTCGCCTTACCCAGGCCCGCGCCGACATGACCGTTGCCGTCGCCGACTACTACAAGAGCAGTGAAACGCATGTTGCGGCCACCCTTGACGACCTTGGTAACACGTTTGATGGTTACAACTTTTTCGGTCAATTCCAACTGACTCACGTCAATGATTGTACGTCTCATGTGATTTCCCTCTCCCTTCCTAGAATTCCAGGCCGGCTTCTCTTGCCGCCTCTGCCAATGCAGCGATCTTGCCCTGATAGATAAAACCGCCTCTGTCGAATACAACGGTCTTGATCCCCTTCTCAAGCGCTCTCTTGGCGATCACCGTTCCCAGGTATGCTGCCGCATCGACGTTATCGGTCTTCTCCAGCTCGGACTTAACGGACTTCTCGAGTGTGGACGCCGAAACCAACGTATTGCCGACTGTATCGTCAATAATTTGAGCATACATATGATTATTGCTTCTGAACACCGAAAGACGCGGTCTCTCAGCGGTACCGCTGAAACGGTTGCGCAGTCTCTTGTGTTTCTTGCTGCGAACTTCTTGTCTTGATTTCTTACTAACCATTTTCATACTCTCCTTATCTGTTATTTCTTACCAGTCTTGCCGACCTTACGTCTGATCGTCTCGTCAGCGTACTTGATACCCTTGCCCTTGTAAGGCTCAGGTCTTCTCTTGTCTCTGATCTCAGCCGCGAACTGACCGACCTTCTCTTTATCGATACCCTTAACAATGATAATGTTCTGTCCGTCCACAACGGTTTCAATGCCCTCGGGATCTGTCATCTCTACCGGATGGGAATAACCCAGATTCAGCGTCAGCTTCTTGCCGGACTTGGAGGCTCTGTAACCTACGCCGTTTACTTCCAGCTTCTTCTCATAACCTTCCGTGACGCCCACTACCATATTATGGATCAGCGTTCTTGTCAGACCGTGGAAGGATTTCATCTTCTTCAGGTCGTTGGGTCTCGACACTACAACCTGCTCGCCTTCCACCTTGATTTCCATTTCCGACGGAAGCACTCTCTCAAGTGTTCCCTTGGGACCTTTTACAGTCACTTTATTATTTTCTGCAACCTCCACAGTAACGCCTGCGGGAATCGCGATTGGCATTCTTCCTATACGTGACATGCCCGTACCTCCTGTTTTATAATCATACAATACTGTCGTGTTACCAAACGAACGCCAGCACTTCGCCGCCTACCTGCAGCTCTCTCGCTTTCTTGTCCGTCACAACGCCCTGGTTCGTAGAGATGATCGCTACGCCCAGACCGCCCAGAACCTTCGGCAGATCCTCCTTGCCCACATATACGCGAAGACCCGGCTTCGAGATTCTCTTGATACCGGAGATAATCTTGTCGTTCTTATCCTCGCCGTATTTCAGAGTGATATGGATCGTCTTGAAATTGCCGTTGTCGATTAAATCAAATTTCCTAATATAACCCTCATCCAGAAGGATCTGTGCAATCGCCAGCTTCATCTTGGATGACGGCACATCTACCGTATCATGTTTTGCAGTGTTCGCATTACGGATTCTTGTAAGCATATCTGCAATCGGATCGCTCATTGTCATGATTTTCTCTCCTTCCTACCAGCTCGCCTTTTTCACGCCGGGAATCTGACCTTTATATGCTAACTCACGGAAGCAAATTCTGCAAATCCCGTATTTTCTCAAATAAGCATGTGGACGTCCACAAATCTTGCAGCGATTGTATCCTCTCGAAGAGAATTTCGGCTTGCGCTGCTGTTTCACCTTCATTGCTGTCTTAGCCATGAATTTACCTCCTTCTATTTAGCGAATGGCATATTAAACAATCTCAACAACTCACGGGCTTCCTCGTCCGTCTTGGCAGTGGTGACAAAGATCACATCCATGCCTCTCACTTTATCTACCTTATCGTACTCGATCTCCGGGAAGATGATCTGCTCCTTGATGCCGAGCGCATAATTGCCTCTGCCGTCAAAGGAGTTGGGATTAACGCCTCTGAAGTCGCGCACACGGGGGAGCGCAAGATTGACAAGGCGGTCCAGAAACTCATACATCTTGTCGCCGCGGAGCGTCGTCTTGCAGCCGATCGACTGGCCTTCCCTGATCTTAAAGTTCGCGATAGAGTTCTTAGCCTTCGTGACGACCGCCTTCTGTCCGGTGATGATCTCCATATCGTTCACCGCGGACTCCAAAACCTTCGCATTCTCCTTGGCTTCACCGACGCCCATGTTGACGACGATCTTGTCAAGCTTCGGAACTTCCATCACATTTTTATATCCAAACTTTTTGATCATAGCGTCTACGATCTCGTTCTTATACATCTCTTTCAGTCTACTACTCAACGTTTTAGACCTCCTTTCCTGGAATTAATCAACGATGTCGCCTGTGGATTTCGCATAGCGGACCTTCTTGCCCTTCTCGATCTTAAAGCCGATCCTCGTTGCTTTGCCCTTGTGTACATACATCACGTTGGAAGCGTCGATGGGGGCCTCCTTCTGGACGATGCCGCCGTTCTGGTTCGCAGCGGAAGGCTTCTCGTGCTTGGTCACCATATTGACTCCCTCGACCAGAACTTTGTTGTTCTTTCTGTCCACGGAAATAACCTTGCCTTCCTTGTCCTTATCCTTGCCGGCGATCACCTTTACGGTATCGCCCTTCTTAATCTTAAATGTTGACATACCGGCACCTCCTATAATACTTCCGGAGCCAGTGAAACAATTTTCATAAACTGTTTATCACGAAGCTCTCTTGCCACTGGCCCAAAAATACGGGTTCCTCTCGGAGTCTTATCCTCCTTGATGATCACAGCGGCATTCTCGTCAAATCTGATATAAGAACCGTCCTTGCGGCGGGCGCCCTTGACGCTTCGCACAACGACAGCCTTGACAACATCGCCTTTTTTTACAACGCCGCCTGGTGTTGCATCTTTGACCGTAGCTACGATCACATCACCGATACGCGCATATCTTCTTGTAGAACCGCCCACAACCCTGATGCACAGAAGCTCTTTCGCACCGGTGTTGTCCGCGACCTTCAGTCTGCTTTCCTGTTGAATCATGCCGATTTCTCCTTCTTTTTATATTCTGACTGTCTGGCAAGAATTTCCGGAGGAAATTCTTGCGGACGAAACTTAGATTTGCTTAGGCGGCGTTTTTCGACGCCTTAGGAAATCTTTTCGTCCTGTTATTTGGCTCTCTCAACGATCTCGACCAGTCTCCATCTCTTGTCCTTGGACAGCGGTCTGGTCTCCATAACCTTAACCGTATCACCGATATTGCACTCGTTGTTCTCGTCATGCGCCTTCAGTTTATAGGTTCTCTTCACGATCTTGTTGTAAAGAGGATGCTTTACATGGTTTTCGATGGCTACCACAATCGTCTTATCCATCTTATTGCTTGTCACCTTACCGGTACGGGTTTTTCTCAAATTTCTTTCCACGATTGCCTCTCCTTCCACTATTGAGAAATCATTGCTTAGTTTGCAGCCTTAGCCTTCTGTGTGATAACCGTCTGGATCCTCGCGATGTTCTTTCTGACATCCTTGATTCTCGCCGTGTTATCCAACTGGTTTGTCGCATTCTGGAATCTCAAATTGAAAAGTTCTTTCTTGGCATCCACCAACGCCTGTGCCAACTCCGCAGACGTCTTCTTCTGCAGGTCTTCTACATACTGATTAGTTTTCATTCGCCACACCGCCTTCCAGGTCTGCTTTAGAAACAATTTTACATTTGCACGGCAGCTTATGTGTCGCGAGACGCAGCGCCTCTTTTGCGATCTCCTCGGACACGCCCGCGATCTCAAACATCACGCGTCCCGGCTTGACAACCGCTACCCAGTACTCCAGGGTGCCTTTTCCGGAACCCATACGCGTCTCCGCCGGCTTTGCCGTAACCGGCTTGTCGGGGAAGATCTTGATCCAGACTTTACCGCCACGCTTGATATAACGTGTCATAGCGATACGGGCCGCCTCTATCTGATTCGACTTGATCCAACAGGGCTCCAGAGCCACGATGCCGTACTCGCCATATGTGATCGTGTTGCCGCGGGTAGCCTTACCGCTCATGGAACCGCGGAACTGTTTACGACGTTTTACTCTCTTAGGCATTAACATTATTTATCGCTCCCTTCCGCATTAGATTTAGTAGGAAGGACCTCACCCTTATAGATCCATACCTTGACGCCGAGTTTCCCGTAAGTGGTATCGGCCTCCGCGAAGCCGTAGTCGATATCCGCTCTCAGGGTCTGCAGCGGGATTGTACCCTCGCTGTAGAATTCCGTGCGGGCGATATCCGCTCCGCCAAGCCTGCCTGCAACAGCGGTCTTGATGCCCAACGCGCCCGCCTTCATGGTTCTGCCCATGCAGGACTTCATGGCACGTCTGAAAGATACACGGTTCTCAAGCTGCTGTGCGATATTCTCCGCAACGAGCTGTGCGTCTCTGTCGGGTCTCTTGATCTCCTTGATGTCTACGAAAATCTTTTTGCTCGTGAGCTTGGCAAGCTCTTTCTTCGTCTTCTCGATCTCTTCACCGCCCTTGCCGATCACAACGCCGGGCTTTGCGGTATAGATGATAACCTTCACTTTGTCGGACGCCCTCTCGATCTCGATCTTGGCGATACCGGCACTGTATAACTTCTTCTTCAGATACTTTCTGATGTTGTAATCTTCTACCAGAAACTCGGAAAACTCCGCATCAGCGTACCATTTGGAATCCCAATCTTTAATAACACCGACTCTCAGGCCGTGTGGATTAACTTTCTGTCCCATCTTGTTCTCCTTCCTGAATAATCCTATTTCGCGTCAAGCACGATAGTGATGTGGCTCATTCTCTTCTCGATTCTGTAAGCCCTTCCCTGTGCCCTGGGTCTGATTCTCTTCATCGTGGGCCCCTTATTCGCATAGCACTCGGCGACGTAAAGGTTCTCCGGATTCGGATATTTCGTGGGATCCTGCCCGTACAAATACTCGGCATTCGCACGCGCGGACTCCAGCAGTTTCTTGATAATGCCGGAAGCATATCTGGGATTGTATTCCAGAATAGCTAACGCAGTCTCCACATCCTTGCCTCTGATAGCGTCCAATACGAAGCACGCCTTCTGCACAGACACTCTTGCGTAAGACAGCTTTGCGGAGGGTCTTGTATCTTTGATCGCGTTTCTCTCTCTCTTTATCTGGGATCTATGTCCTTTAGCCATAGATAACAACCTCCTTTCAAATTAGCGAACCTTGGACTTTCGCTCGTCTTTGTCGTGTCCTCTATAGGTCCTGGTGGAGACAAACTCGCCGAGCTTGTGTCCGACCATATCTTCTGTAACATATACCGGTACGTGCTTTCTCCCGTCGTGAACCGCAAATGTATGTCCCACGAAGGAAGGGAAGATTGTGGAGCGGCGCGACCAGGTCTTGATAACCTGTTTCTGTCCCGAAGCGTTCAACGCGTCTACCTTCTTCAGTAAGCTCTCATCTGCAAAGGGTCCTTTTTTCAGTGATCTAGCCATGTTCTTTCCTCCTATTTAATCGCTCTTCCATCTCTTCTTCTTACGATCAGCTTGTTGGACGCTTTCTTCTTTTTGCGCGTCTTCAAGCCGAGCGCGGGTTTACCCCAGGGCGTGCACGGTCCGGGACGACCGATCGGAGCCCTGCCCTCGCCACCGCCGTGCGGATGGTCGTTCGGGTTCATAACGGAACCGCGGACTGTAGGACGAATACCCATGTGACGTTTGCGGCCTGCGCTGCCGATCTTGATCAGATTGTGGTCCGCATTGCCGACGATACCGATGCTCGCGCGGCATACGAGAGGAACCATTCTCATCTCGCCGGACGGAAGTCTCAGCGTCGCGTACTTGCCTTCCTTCGCCATAAGCTGCGCGCCGTTGCCGGCGGAACGAACCAGCTGTC
>CANPXP010000005.1 GCA_947586255.1 uncultured Lachnospiraceae bacterium
CGCAGAGTACCGGAAACGGGTGGAGGAGCAGCGACGGCTGATCGCCGCCTACAACGCGCTGCCGGAGGCGGCGGCCGGCGCGGAGAATCCCGCGGGAGGAGAGGCGGAGACAGATGAAAACCGCGGCTGTCCCATAGCGGTGGTCGAGGGCGATTACGAGCCGGAGCGGTTTGCCGAAATCGCCCGGGGCAGGGAACAGTGCCCCGAGGGCGGCGAGCGGTGTTTCGCCTGCTACGAGCTCAGACTGCGGGAGACGGCGAAGCGGGCGGCCTCGGGCGGCTTCGACTATTTTGCCACCACGCTGACGGTGAGCCCCTTAAAAAACGCGGCGAAGCTCAATGAGATCGGGGAGAGCCTGGCCGCGGAGTACGGCGTGCGCTGGCTGCCCTCGGATTTTAAGAAAAAAGGCGGCTATCAGCGCTCTGTCGAGCTGTCGCGGGAATACGGACTCTACAGGCAGGATTACTGCGGCTGCGTCTATTCCCGGGCGGAGCGGGAGAGACGGAAACGAGAACTTGGAGGAAACGATGCGTAAAATATTGGATTTGATTTCAGAGGAGATGAAGAACGCTTTTGCGGCGGCCGGGTATGACGGGGAGCTGGGCAGGGTTACTCTGTCCAACCGCCCCGATCTGTGCGAGTACCAGTGCAACGGCGCCATGGCCGGCGCGAAGAAGTACCATAAAGCGCCGCTTGCGATCGCGGAGGAAGTGGCGGCGCAGCTTAAGGAGAGTAGTGTATTTGCGGAGGCGTCCGTCGCGCCGCCGGGCTTTTTGAACCTGAAAGTGAAAGCCTCCTTTGTCCGCGATTATCTGCGGCAGATGCGGACGGCCGATAAATTCGGCCTGGAGGCGCCGGAGCGGGTGAAAAAAATCATTGTCGATTACGGCGGCGCCAACGTGGCGAAGCCCCTCCATGTGGGGCATCTGCGCCCGGCCATCATCGGCGAGAGCGTGAAGCGGATCTGCAGCTATGCGGGCCACGATGTGATCGGCGACATCCACATGGGCGACTGGGGCCTGCAGATGGGCCTCGTCATCACGGAGCTGAAGAAGAGACAGCCGGAGTTAGTCTACTTCGATGAAAATTATACCGGCGAGTATCCCGCCGAAGCGCCCTTCACGATAGCCGAGCTGGAGGAGATCTACCCCACGGCCAGCGCAAAGTCCAAGGACGACGCCGACTACAAGGCGGAGGCGATGGAGGCCACCCACAGGCTGCAGAACGGCGATAGAGGCTTCAGAGCCCTGTGGAATCACATCATGCGCGTGTCCGTGGAGGATCTGAAGAAGAATTATGACAGCCTGGATGTGCACTTTGAGCTGTGGAAGGGCGAGTCGGATGTGCAGGATCTGATCCCCGGCATGGTGGAGCAGCTGAAAAAAGGCGGCTACGCCTACGAGAGTGACGGCGCCCTCGTGGTGGACGTGAAGGAGGAGACGGACACGAAGGAAGTGCCGCCCTGCATGATCTTAAAATCCGACGGCGCGTCCCTGTACAATACCACCGATCTGGCGACCATCATGGACCGCATGGAGAAGTATCACCCGGACAAGATGATCTACGTGACGGACAAGAGGCAGGATCTGTACTTCGAGCAGATCTTCCGCTGTGCCAGGAAAACCGGACTGGTCGGCGAGGAGACGGAACTTCTGCACATCGGCAACGGCACCATGAACGACAAGGACCGCGGCAAGCCCTTCAAGACCAGGGAGGGCGGCGTCATGCGCCTCGAGCATCTGATCGGTGAAATCAATGAGGAAATGCTCAGAAAGATCCGGGAAAACGCCGCGGAAAAAGGGTATGAAATCGACGCCGGGGAAGCTGCGGCGACGGCGAAGATCGTCGGGTTGGCCGCGGTCAAGTACGGCGATCTGTCCAACCAGGCGGCCAAGGATTATGTCTTCGATATCGACAGATTCACCTCCTTCGAGGGGGACACCGGGCCCTACATTCTCTACACGATCGTGCGGATCAAGTCCATCCTGCACAAGTATGCGGAGCAGGGCGGCAGCCCGGCGGACGCGGTGATTCAGAATGCCGGGGACGATTCCGAGAAGAGCCTGATGCTGGAGCTATCCAGGTTCAACGCCGTGATGGAGGCGGCTTATGAGGAGGCGGCGCCCCATCGGATCTGCGCCTTCATCTACGATATCGCCAACGCCTTCAATCACTTTTACCACGAGACGAAGATTCTGACCGAGGAGGACAGGGAGCGGCAGGCCGGCTGGATCGCGCTTCTTAAGCTGACCGTGGACGTGCTGGAGACATGTATAGACCTGCTGGGTTTCTCCGCTCCCGAGCGGATGTGACCTGCGGAAGGCGGCAGGGCGGCGGCTTTTTTTGCAATAATTCAAAAAACCCCTTGACAAGCACTGCCGTAAAATTGTATACTAGCAAAGCGGGTTGCGCGAGCGGCCCGCATATATGGGGTCTTAGCTCAGCTGGGAGAGCATCTGTCTTACAAACAGAGGGTCATAGGTTCGAGCCCTATAGGCCCCATCTTTTTGACAATCTTACAGATCTATGGCGAGATAGCTCAGCTGGCTAGAGCACACGGTTCATACCCGTGGTGTCGAGGGTTCAAGTCCCCCTCTCGCTACTCAGTGAAAAGACAGCCGGAAACCCGATGGAAGGGGTCCGGCTGTTTTTGGGTCCGAATGCAGATTTATGTGAAAAAAAGTTCCCATAAATTTTGAAAAAAGTTTGAATTTGCATGGCTCAGGTGCTATGATGGAATATATACGACGTCATACAGAACAGAATGCATGGAGGTATGCTATGGCGACATGGGGTTACGTCGCGGTTGACAAGAGCGGTAAGGAGATTAAGGGCAGCAGGGACGCCGAGAGCAAAGAGCAGGCAGCCAGAGAGCTGAAGAATCAGGGCTTGATCGTGCTGGAGCTCACGGAGCAGAGCCTGCTGACCAAGGATATCAGTTTTGATTTCGGCGGCAAGCCGACGCCGAGAGATCTGGCGGTGTTCTGCAGACAGTTCGCGAGTATCACGCGGGCGGGCGTCACGATTATACAGACATTGAATATGCTGGCGGAGCAGACGGAGAACGTGAAGATGCAGAAAGCGCTGCAGGCGGTCCGCGCGGATGTGGAGAAGGGCGAGAGTTTTGCGGATTCTCTCTCCAGACATCCGAAGGTGTTCCCGGAGCTTCTGGTGCAGATGGCGAGAGCCGGCGAGGCGTCCGGCAGCCTGGAGACCGCGATGGAGCGCATGGCGATCCAGTTCGAGAAGTCCGCGAAGACACAGGCGCTCGTCAAGAAGGCGATGATCTACCCGATCGTGGTCGCGCTGGTCGCCGTGGCGGTCGTCATCGTCATGCTGGTGTTCGTCATTCCGAGATACATGGACATGTTCGAGGAACTGGGGACGGAGCTGCCGGCTATCACCAGGATGGTCGTGGCGATGAGCAACTTTATCCAGAACAACTGGTACATCATCATTCCCGTTGTGATTGCGATTGTGTTCGTCTTCAAGGCGTGGGCCAAGACCTATTCCGGCAAGCATGTATTGGGTAAGCTCGCGCTGAAGGTGCCGGCGATCAAGAATCTGGTCGTCAAGTCGGCGTCCTCCCAGATGGCGAGAACTCTGAGCACGCTGCTGACGGCAGGCGTGCCGCTGGTGGAGGCCGTTGATATCGTGGCCGATACGATGGGCAATATCTGGTTTAAAGAGGCGCTGAAAGAGGCGGTGGAACAGATCATGATCGGTGTGCCGATGTCGCAGCCTCTGCAGACCTGCGGGCTGTTTCCGCCGATGGTCTATCATATGGTGAGAATCGGTGAGGAAGCAGGTTCCACAGAAGACATGCTGAATAAGCTGGCGGATTACTATGAAGAGGAAGTGGAGATGGCGGTGCAGTCGCTGATGGCGGCCATGGAGCCCATGATCATCATCGTGCTGGCCTGCATTGTCGGCGTGCTGATCGGCGCGGTCATGGCGCCTATGGTAACCATGTACGCGGCTCTGGACAATCTGTAAGAGCAGAAAGCGGGCTGATTAAACCAATAGAAGCTGCTGTTTTCGATAATAAATTCGATAATGAGAAAGAGGGCGCGGGTGGCCGCATGGATTTGCGGCGCCCGCGCTTTGCTGTCCGGCGGAGCGTTTGCCTGCTGTCCGCGGAGCGGCTTCCTCTGTTCTTTCCGAAGCATACGAAATATCGTTTAAAATATTTTCGATAATCTATTGCAATGCCGGCGCGGTTATGTTATGATCAAGTTAAGTTCGGAGCCGGATGGTTCTGACACAGACACACTCATACATATCTGGGAAGTCCGGCAGTTCTGATCGCACGTCTTTGCAATTCTGTTCTGAGAGAATCCCTTATATGTACACAAAATCGAATAAGGGAGGAAAGAAGGATGGGAACGAAAGACAAGGAGACGACCCGGACCGTGCAGGGCAGGGTGTCGCGCAGCGTGAAGGACGGCATGTTCCGTACATTGTTCAAGGAGGACAGAACGGCACTGCTGCAGCTGTACAACGCGTTGAACGGCACAGAGTATACGGACGCCGCGTCGCTTGAGATCGTCACGATCGAGAACGCGGTGTATATCGTGATGAAGAACGATCTGGCCTTTGTGCTGATGAATACGCTGAATCTGTACGAACATCAGAGCAGCGTAAACGCCAACCTGCCGGTGCGGTTTCTGCTGTATCTGGCGGAGGAGTATCAGAGGCTGCTCGAAGGCATAGAGCAGAGCATCTATGGCAAGAAGCAGATCCGACTGCCCCTGCCAAGGTGCGTGGTCTTCTACAATGGGGAAGAAGAGAGGCCGGACCGGTGGGAGATGCGCCTGTCGGACGCCTTTGCGGCGGATGGAGAAGCAGATGCGGAGTTGCGGGTGCAGGTGTATAACATCAACCTCGGACACAGCGGGGAGCTGATGAAAAAGTGCCCGCTGCTTGCGGCCTATGCAAAGTTCACGGCTGTGTGCCGTGCATACCTAGCGCGGGGAATGGAGAGGCGGGCGGCCTATGAGAAAGCGGTGGAGTACTGTATTAAGCACGATATCCTGAGAGATTTTCTGAGAAAAAACAGAGCGGAGGTGATCGGCATGCTGCTGGCAGATTTTGATGCGGAGAAATATGAGAGGACAATTCGGCAGGAGGGCGTAGAGGAAGGAATAGAGCAAGGCTGCATGGATGCAGCGCGGCGTATGCTGCAGGATGGAAAACTGCCGCTTGAAAAGATTGCACTGTATTCCGACCTGCCGCTGGAGAAAGTGCGGAAGCTGGCCGAGCTGGCACTGGTATAAAATGAGGCGTGGACCTATTGCAATTCAAAGTGGATCATGCTATGATCGAGGCAGACATATCTGGGAAGTCTGACAGTTCTGATCGCACGTCTTGCAATTCTGTTCTGAGAGAATCCCTTATATGTACACAAAATCGAATAAGGGAGGAAGGAAGAGAAAGCCTATGTTTCGGACTACAGGCTGAATCTGTACGACTGCCGGGCGCACGAGAACTTTTCGGAGTACCGGACAGGGCTCAGACAGGTGTTTGAGACAGTGCGCTACGGGGATGACAAGAGGAAGCTGAAGGAGCTCATGGAGGAGAACCGGGAGGCTTATGAGAGCATAGACAGCGATACGCGGGAGATGATCGAAGTGATGGCGAATGTGAAGATACCGGAGGAGTACGGGCGTATGGTGCAGGAGAACGACAGAGAGGAGAAGAGATACGATATGTGCAAGGCGTTTGAAGATTACAGACAGGAAGGCGTGGAGGAAGGAATAGAGCAAGGAATAGAAAAGGGCCGCATGGATGCGGCGCGGCGTATGCTGCAGGATGGAAAACTGTCGCTTGAAAAGATTGCGCTGTATTCCGGTCTGCCGCTGGAGAAAGTGCGGGAGCTGGCCGAGCCGGCTATGGTATAGCATTCAGATTGGAGGTTTTACGAGACGGGTCTGTCGATGATGACAGGCCTGTTTTTTTGTGCATTTTGAACAAAAATGAAAAAAAGTTTGAACAAATTTTGAAAAAAGTTTGAATTTATGAGGTAGAGGTGATATGATAATAGCAGTGAGGATTCAGAGATTGTAAAGACAGTGCCTGTGACTATCATAAAGTTATAGGAAATAAAGCCGGATGCGGGCAGAGAGAGTATATTGAGGAGCGAAAAGTGGTGCAGAGTAATAGAATGGAAACGGCTCAAAAAATTCATGAGGCATATATGCAATGCAAGGAGATTTTTGATCCGGGCAAGATATTGATGAATGTGGCGGTTAATATAAATGATGAGGAAGAAGATTTGTTTTTCCGCACAGTGAGTGATTTTTTTATCCAACAACGACAGAAAGAGGTTATAAACCGATAAAATATAGAACAGACCAAAACTTATACACTCTATGCAGGGGTAAACGGAGCAGGAAAGTCTACCATTTATGCCAGTATAGGAATGAATTCGAATGAAGAAAGGGTCAATTCCGATGAGATTTTGATCGCAAACGGCGGTGATTGGAAAAATGAAAAAGATCAGGCTGATACCATGCGCGAGGCGGTTAAAAGGATCAATCATTTTATAGAAGCAGGGATATCTTTTAATCAGGAAACCACGTTAGCAGGGCGCTCTATTTTGAGAACAATGAAAAAAGCAAAAACGTATGGATTTTATGTGAGTATGTTTTATATTGGACTCAGGGATGCAGATTTGGCGGTAGAAAGAGTGAGAAAACGAGTACGTGAGGGTGGCCATGGCGTGGAGGAAACTTTGATAAGGAAAAGATATGTTGCTTCTCTTGCAATGCTCAAAGAAGCATTGCCGTTATGTGATGTGGCGGCGATTTATGACAATTCACAGAGGCTGAATCTAGTTGCAAAATATGTAGATGGAGTATGGACGCTTTTTGATAGTGAGTGTGATTGGCTCCTTAAAGTTGGATTGCAATAGGTTTATAGGTGGTTTAGCATAGCGGACGGGATGGCGGATGCGAAGGTGATCGGCTGTACGAAGATGAGGGTTGACGGAAAGAGAAGACGGGCCGATATAATATATGGGCAATGGCCATGCGAGGCATATATCAATAGAATAGATTATATAAAATGAATGAAAAGCCGCGGCGCGTAGGGGGCTGGGCGTTTCAGATAGAGCGGCGTCGCAAGATGCGCGCGAACATAAAAATAAGAAAAGGAGAAGAAGAGAAATGAAAAAAATGAACAACAAAGGTTTTTCACTCGTTGAGTTGATCATCGTTATCGCTATCATGGCGATCCTGATCGTCGTACTTGCTCCTCAGTACTTAAAGTACGTAGAGAGATCACGTAACTCAACGGACCTGCAGACGGCGAGAGAGTTCATGGACGCATGTGAGATATGGGCATCTGATCCTGAGGCAGATCCTCCATTCACAAAAGGCTATACCTTCAAAATTAGCCATACTGGGGCTAAAACAGATGCAACGGATCTTACTGAGGCGGATAAAGTGGTTGAGGCGGCACTGAAGTCTACAGGTTTGAGCAAAGAGGATTTCAAATGCCAGAGTAAAACAAAATGGACAGTATTAGAGTTACAGGGAAAGGTTGGGGATGACGGCTCTATTGCTTGGTGGTCAACTCAGTCGGATTTTGCTACAGCGATGGGCTTGCCAACATCGGCTCCTACACCGTAAATAGTAGTAGTGCTGAAGTAGCTATGCAATAAAAACGTATAAGCAGTTGTTGTGCGATAGAATAGAACTGCATTGTGAATGACACTCACGTTCTCTGCAGGATATAGAAACATATTAGTCATGAGGCTCTTGTTCCAGCAGACAGAGGTGAGCAGCCACCACAGTATTAATGTGGCGCGACAAGATTTTCCACGCTGATTTGGGAGTGGTCTCATAATAGTAGTTGACGACTAAGCATGAGAGGCGTTCGATGTCGGGCGGAACATGGCCGGGTGGCAGTGGCCCTTGCAGGGCAGAGAGATTATTTTCGGCATGGCTATTTGAATCGCAGTTGACTGCTAAGATCGTGTGCGGCAGATGATCGGCGGGCAAAGCGGCTTTTGCGCGGACGCAGGGCATCATGGAACGACGGAACAGAGCGTTTCGCGCGGGGCTGTTTCCGACAGTGCCGCAGAATACTGCATTTTACAAAAGATAAGATACCACGTCATATCAGGCAAACGTCCCTACGGCTTGCCTGACAGGGGCGAACCTTATATGGCGTGAAAGAATAGCTTGTTTTAGCTTGAACACAAGCCGCGGGTGCAGAAATGTACCCGCGGCCTTTTTGCGCGAACGAGCGGTGCGAAGCATCGCGAGTCTGCTTATGAGCGAATAAGCAGTTCCGAAGAGCTTACGAAAAGGCCCGACGAGGCGAGTGCGCGAAATACCGTTTAAAATATTTTTAATAATCTATTGCAATGCCGGCGCGGCTGTGCTATGATCAAGTTAAGTTTGGAGCCGGAGGGTTCTGACACAGACATACGCATACATATCTGGGAAGTCTGACAGTTCTGATCGCACGTCTTGCAATTCTGTTCTGAGAGAATCCCTTATATGTACACAAAATCGAATAAGGGAGGAAGGAAGAATGGGAACGAAAGACAAGGAGACGACCCAGACCGTGCAGGGCAGGGTGTCGCGCAGCGTGAAGGACGGTATGTTCCGTGCGCTGTTTAAGGAGGACAGGGAGGCGCTGCTGCAGTTGTACAACGCGTTGAACGGCACAGAGTATACGGACGCCGCGGCGCTTGAGATCGTCACGATCGAGAACGCGGTGTATATCGTGATGAAGAACGATCTGGCCTTTGTGCTGATGAATACGCTGAATCTGTACGAACATCAGAGCAGCGTAAACGCCAACCTGCCGGTGCGGTTTCTGCTGTATCTGGCGGAGGAGTATCAGAGGCTGCTCGAAGGCATAGAGCAGAGCATCTATGGCAAGAAGCAGATCCGACTGCCCCTGCCCAGGTGCGTGGTCTTCTACAACGGGGAAGAGGAGCGGCCGGACCGGTGGGAGATGCGCCTGTCGGACGCCTTCGCGGCGGACGGGAAAGCGGATGCGGAGCTGCGGGTGCAGGTGTATAACATCAACCAAGGTCACAGCAGGGAGCTGATGGAGAAGTGCCCGCTGCTTGCGGCCTACGCAAAGTTCACGGCTGTGTGCCGCGCATACCTAGCGCGGGGAATGGAGAGGCGGGCGGCCTATGAGAAAGCGGTGAAATACTGTATCAAGCATAATATTCTGAGAGACTTTCTGAGAAAAAACAGAGCGGAGGTGATCGGCATGCTGCTGACAGATTTTGATGCTGAGAAATATGAGAGGACAATCCGGCAGGAGGGCGTGGAGGAAGGAATAGAACAGGGAATAGAGCGGGGCCGCATGGATGATGCACGGCGCATGCTGCAGGCAGGAAGGCTGTCCTGCGAGGAAATTGCCGAGTACACGGCGCTGCCGCTGGAGAAAGTGCGGAAGCTGGCCGAACCGGCTATGGTATAGCATTCAGATTGGAAGTTTTATGAAACAGGTCTGTCGATGATGACGGGCCTGTTTTGTGCATTTTGAACAAAAATGAAAAAAAGTTTGAACAAATTTTGAAAAAAGTTTGAATTTGTGAGGCATGGGTGATATGATAATTGTGATAAGGTATGTAAGGAGATCGCATGTTCGCTGATATTTTATTTTACGCAGTCATATTTCTGTTCGGAATCGTGATCGGCAGCTTCCTGAATGTCTGCATCTATCGCATTCCGAAGCATGAAGACATCGTGAAGACGCGATCGCACTGCATGTCCTGCGGGCATACGCTTGCGTGGTACGACATGTTTCCGCTGTTCAGCTATCTGTTTCTCGGCGGGCGGTGCCGTTACTGCAAGGCGAAGCTCTCTGTGCAGTATCCTCTGATCGAGGCATTGAACGGAATCTTATATGCAGGGATTGTGCTCCTGCACGGGGTTGGCATTGACTCTGTGCTGCTGTGCTTTCTCGCCTCCGCGCTTCTCGTGCTGAGCGTGATTGACTTTCGCACTTATGAGATTCCGTTTGGCATCAATCTTCTGATACTGGCGCTTGGCGTGGTGCGGACTGCGCTGGATCTGCAGCATATTGCGGATCATCTGATCGGGTTGGTGTCGGTCAGCGCGGTGCTGGCGCTTCTCTACTATGCGTCGAAAGGGCGTGCGATCGGCGGGGGCGACGTGAAGCTGATGGCGGCCTGCGGGCTTTTTCTCGGCTGGAAACAGGCGATCTTCGCGTTTCTGGCGGGCTGCGTTCTGGGCGCGGTGATCCATGTGCTTCGCATGAGGATCAGCGGACAGGATCATGTGCTCGCCATGGGTCCGTATCTGAGCGCGGGCGTTCTGATCGCGGCACTGTGGGGAGAACAGCTGATTGGCTGGTATCTGGGGATGTTTTAAAAAGATCATACAAAAGGGGACTGAAAGGAGAAACGATCAATGGCCGGTAAAGCTATCAGTATTGAGATCGGTTATTCGCTGACGAGAGTCTGCGAGGTTGATTACAAGGCGAAGACGCACAGAGTATACAGGCGCTTCATGATACCGACGCCGGAGGGCGTGATGAACGACGGCGTGCTGAGGGTGACGCCCGAGTACGTGGAGGAGCTGCGGAAGGCGATCGCAAGCAACAAGATGAAGGCGAAACAGGTGGTGTTCACCATCACTTCGGGACGCATCAACAGCCGTGAGGTGATGATCCCCATGGTTAAGGATAACCGTATCGCGGACGTTGTGGCGGCGAACGCCTCGGAGTATTTTCCGGTGGATTTAAGCCAGTTCGAGCTGGCGCACAATATTCTGGGCGTGGTCGGCGAGAAGAAGGGGCAGCAGCAGTATAAGCTGCTCGTGATGGCGGCGCCGAAGGCGCTTCTGGCGAACTACTACGATCTGGCCAAAGAGCTGAAGCTGGAGCTGGCAGCCATCGACTATGCCGGAAACAGCGTTTTCCAGGTGGCCAAGGATAAGGTTTCCAAGGGCACGAGCCTGGTCGTGAAGATCGACGAGCGCTCGACGCTGGTGCTGGCGATCCAGAACTCGGTGCTGACTTTTACCAGAAACCTGCCCTACGGCGTGGATGAGGCGTTCCAGACGATCATAGATTCCAGCAGATGGACCAAGACGGACACGGTCGTGGAGGCGATGGACGCGATGGCGCTGAACGAGTGCACGGCGTTCCCGGAGATTGTCGAGGCGCTTGAGCCCGTCGTGAGCAATATCTCCCGCGTGGTCGATTACTACGTCTCGCACAACGCGGATGTTCAGGTGGAAAAGATCTACATAACGGGCGTCGGCGCGGACATCAAGGGCATGGCGGAGTTCATGGCCAGAGAGATCAGCTATCCGATCGAGGTGCTGCGTCAGGTGGAGGGCTGGAAGCTGGAGCAGAGCTTCCGGACACAGTTCTACGGCGGCTATGTGGCCTGCGTGGGCGCTGCGGCTGCTCCGCTGGGCTTTAAGAAGGATGAGAAAAAGAAGAAAAAGGACGCGGCGGCCTCGGCGGCGGGCAAGAAGGGCGGCGTCAACTTGGCGCCGATCGCGTATACGATTCTGGGCGTCGGCGTGGCGGCCGGCGTGGTGTTGGTGGTTCTGTCGGTGCTCCGGCTGATGGAAGCGCAGCGGCAGAATATGGAGCTGATGGCGCAGAACAGCGCTTTGGAGGAAATTATTCCTATTTATAATGAATACGTGGCGACACAGAGCACCTACAATCTGGTGCAGTCCATGTATTCCATGACGGAGAACAGAAACGAGGAACTGGTGGAGTTCCTGGAGGAACTGGAGACGAAGCTGCCCTCGGACGTGCATGTGGTATCTCTCAACAGCACGATCGACGGCGTGGCGATCAGCATGACCGTGAGCACGAAGAGCGAGGCGGCGGTGGCGATCGAACAGCTCCGCACGTTTGAAAGCCTGATTCCGACCAGCGTTACGGTCAACTCCGTAGTGGAGGAAATCGACGAGGAGACGGGCGCGTCGAGCGTCAACTTCGCCGTGGCGGCGATCTATCAGGATATGGATTATGTACCGGAAGATGAGGCCGCGGCAGAAGATGCGGCGGCGGACGGCACGGCAGAGTAGGAGGGCGGACAATGAAAGTTTCTAAGAGAGATGTCTATATTTTGCTTATATTAGTCGGGGTATTGGTGGTGGTTGCGGCCTATTTCCTCGTGTATCAGCCCAACATGGAGTCCGCTGAGGCGCTGGAGGCGGAAAACCTGCAGCTGCAGCAGAGAATAGCGGACTTGAGCGGCAAGATGGAAAACAAAGATTCCTACGTGGAAGAGACGGCGGCGATGAATGAGGAGATGGACGCGATTCTCAAGCAGTTTCCGGTCGATGTGCGCGAGGAGGACGGCGTGCTGCTCGCCATCAATCAGGAGCTGATCGCGCCGATGGTGATTGACAGCGTCGGCATCACGGCGAGCGAGCCGACGGTGCTGCCCGACGCCGAGGACGAGGACGTGGATCACACCTATGAGATCGACGAAATTGAGGAGTATGAGGCCCAGGAGGGCATCGCGGACGAGGCAGAGCAGGCGGCGGATGCCGAGGCGGGCGGTGCGGCCGGCGAGGCGCCCTATGTGCTTATGCAGCGCAGCGTGACGATGAACTATCTGGTGTCCTATGACGGCCTGAAGCGCGGTATCAAGAATATCAGCGCGCAGGACAACCGCATGAGCATCGATAATCTGACTGTTTCTTACGACGAGTCGACGGGACTCTTAAACGGCACGACGGTGGTCGATATGTACTGCATACCGGGTCAGGATAAGGAGTATGTACAGCCGAACTTCTCCTCCGTTCTGCTGGGTTCCGACAATATCTTCGGTTCACTGGAAACCTATGGAATCGGACAGCTTGACATCGGCGAGAGCGCGGCCGAAGGCGAAGAAGCCGAGGGCGAAGAGGCTGAAGAAGCCGGGAATTAGAATTGCGTGAGAAAAGCAATAATGGGGAAAGTATATGAGAGCGGATCGGATGAGACGGGAAGGACAACTGCATAGAAGACGCGGAAAAGCGGCGGACGCGGGCTTTTCCCTGGTGGAACTTCTGATCGCGGTGACGATACTGGCGATCATCGTGATTCCGCTTTTGCACCTCTTCGTCACGTCAACGAGGATCAACGTGAAGTCCAGGCAGACGCTGCGGGCGACTACGGTGGCGCAGGATATCATGGAGGGCCTGAAGGCGTATACGCTGGAGGAAGTGCGGACACAGTTCAATACACAGGATGAGAACGGTAAGTTTGTGTTGGTAAATGGCAAGCACAATCCCGAGGATGGTTTCTATATCTTAAGCAGCGATATGATTCAGGACGGCGTGTGGGAGATCACAAATCTGGAGAAGGACAGGGATCCCGTGACAGGGGAACCGCTTAACCCTGACGATCCAGATAATGAGATCTATTATTTCGGCATCAGTGACTTAAAAATGCAGGGTGGCGAGTACGACGCCCTCATTAAGCTGGACGCCTCCACGTATACGGAAAAGAAGGCGAAGGACGGGGATATGGTTGCGGGTAAGGCTGACGTTTCAGACCAATCAGGGCATGACCGTTCCTTTAACGGCAAGTATTACGCGGACGTCATGAGCGTGTCGGAGACCAGCGGTAGCGCGGAGACGGACAGCAGTTACCATGAACCGGCGGATTTAAGCGATCGCTTGATGGCATATTTGGAAGAATTGATCAAAGACAAATACGCAGTCGCCGGAAAAGAATTCTCGCAGGAAGATTGGGATAAGGAAAATATCGGTACGCTTGTGCAAAAGCGCACGATCAGGGTTGAGTTCGCTCCAGGAAAAGAAGAGTCAGGAGTTGCTGAAGCTGATACAAAATGTCAGGCTAAGATCAAAATTCAATATGAATGTGAGTATGACGGAGAGAGCTACAAAATAAGTTATGGTACGGAAGGCTTTGGCGACGACGATAAGGTGACAGGTATTCCGCGTACCTTTACAAGCGGCAATTTTTATTTGTTTTATTATCCGATTTATCACCCTACTTATGACAGTGATCCTGACAAGATCGGTGACTGCATTGAATTTGCGGTTATGGAGAAGGATGCGTCTGCGCTTTTTTCCGATACAGAGCCGCTGCTGCGTTCGGTTACGCTGGCAAAGCAGGTCAGCGCAGATATAGAACAATCGAAAAGTGATGAAAAGCAGCAGGTGTTTGTACCTAAGCTGGAGAATTTATATGAGTTGGAACGCGATTATCACGCGAAAGTTGTATTTGGTACATATCCTGAAGGTTCTTCAGGAAAAAGTTTAGTAGAGAATGAAGATATGATAAAAAAATTGACATATCGTTATAATGTTGACACGAATCTGGCGACACAAGATAAGAGCGGCAGAAAGTTGACTCCCGAGGAACGAGAGCTTGAAAATATTGCACAAGTGAATCCTCCGGATAATGATATAAGCTTGACCGGAGAGGACATGGTTGCAAGCAAAACAACGAACGTGATCTACGATATCGAAATCACGGTTTTTGAGAAGGGCGCGGCTGACAAGTTTGCGGGAATTCCGACGGGATCGGGAGTCACGCAGGAAGCGCTGGAGCAGTATTACAGCGACAATGACATGCACAGACTCGCGACAATCACGAACCTGAACTGATCAGTCAGAATTGTCTGAGAACTGTTTTGCAGAGTGTTTAACGGAAAAAGCCGGGAGGCGGATGATGAGAAACGCAGAGACGGGCGGGCGAAGAGCCCGGCGGGGACAACTGAAGAGAGACAACAGAGGTTCGGCGATCGTCATCGTCATTATTGCGATGGCGATGATCGGCATACTCGCCTCCACGATTCTGTGGGCTTCCTACCTGAATTATCGCATCAAGATCAGCGACCTGAAGGTGAAGAACAGCTTTTACTCCGCGGAGACGGTGGTGGAGCAGATTCTGGCGGGTGTGAAGAAGGACGTCGTGTCTGCCTCCGTCAATGAGGCGTACCAGGAGGTTGTGAGCAACTGGGACGCGCTGGCGACGGACGCCAACAGGGAGAGCTATTTTATCACGGCATACACGAAGGCGGTGGAAGAGAAACTGCACGTCGCCGGCAACGTGTATGATAAGGATGTGCTCAAGGGTTTTGTGGACGAGGAATTCTGGAAAGAACCGACGGGCGGCGCGACCACCACAACTACGGGCTATATTGTCAATAAACCCTGGGATGACGCCGTGCCGACCTTTAAGAGTTTTGCGGAGAACAGGCTGACGGATCCGACCTCCGGGACGATGACGATCAAGAATATCTGCATTGAGTTCTACGACAGCGACGGGCTTCTGTCCGTCATCAACACGGACATCGCCATCGACGTGCCGAAGCTGCTCTTCACGCAGGCGGGCACGATCGACCGGCTTTATCCCTATGTGCTGGTGGGCGACGACGGCATTGTGACGGAGGACGCCGCTTCGGTGAAAATCGACGGCAGCATTTACGGCGGCGCCTTTGAGGAGGACGGCACGGATGCGGCGAAACTGGCCGACGGAAAGGACGGCATCCAGATCGGCAAGAACAGCCATGTGACGGTGGAAAATGCGAATTACGTCATATCCGGCGGGGATATCGTGGTCGGCAACGGCCAGAATTTCGTGAACCTGATTAATCAGGACGCGGCGCTCGTCGTCCGTGACCTGATCTCCGACGGCGTGGGTTTTCGGACTAATGTGTACACGCAAGGGCTTGCGGTAAACGGCAGCCATCTCGATATATCGGGCAAGGTTTTTGCATCCAATGATCTGATCCTGTCCGGACAGAGCAGCAAAGTGTCGCTGGCGGGACAGTATTTCGGCTACGGCAGCCAGACGGGCAATACGATGACGGGCGACGCGAAGAATCCCGACGGAACGCCCAAGCTGGACGGCGACGGCAATCAGGTACAGGAAAACGTCAATCCGGCGCAGGCGAGCAGCGCCATCGTCATCAACGGCAAGGATTCCACGGTGGATCTGACCGGACTTACCACGCTGCAGCTGGCGGGGCGCGCCTATGTGAGTCTTACGGACAGCGAGGAGGAGAACGGACTGCCCCACGTGTTGATGGGTGAATCCATCTCCGTCAAGAGCAATCAGATCGCCTATCTGGTGCCGCCGGAGTGCGTCGGCACGCTGGACGGCAAGACCGTCATCGGGCAGAATCCGGTGTCTTTCAGCACATGGGGTGAGATGATGCAGAGCCTGCCGGACTATCAGGCGGATGGGCGCGATTTCCGCATTGTGAACGCGGATATCAAGGCGGCCAAGCTGGGCGGCAGCAGTCTGGTTCAATTCGGTATCGGCGATATCAAAGCGGAGGACTTCGACGGCGTCGATACGTCGAACGGCCCGGAACTCATGAAGACCCTCAACGCGAAGGCGGCGGCGAGGGGAGTGCGTTTCCTCTATCTGCCCGAAAAACAACAGGTGTATTTATATCTCGTGATGGACGCGTCCAATGCGGAGAGATATTTTACGGCATATTATAACGTGAACAGCAACAAGGCGAGTCTGGACTCTTACTTCAATACATATGCTTCCGGCGGTATCAGACTGAGGGAAAACGTGCAGGGATACACGGTAGTGGGTAACAGCATGGTTTCTCTGACCGACGCCGGCAACAACGACGAGATCAGGACGAACGCGGACGGCGACAAGCTGGTGCGGCTTCTGTCCAGCGTGCAGCCTGCGGCGGACGAAGAGGAAGGCGAAGAGGGCGAGGGGGAGGCCGGAGACGGCAAGGAAGAAACCACAGATCCCGACGCCTACACGGAGGTGTCCGACAATCTCACGGACACGGAGAATGTAAAGACGCAGGCGGAACTGGAAACTCTGATCGCGAACTGCGGCACGGTCTATGAGAATCTGAACCGGAACCTGATGGAGGACGACGACCCGAGCGCGCATGCGAGTACGGTGTTTGAGAATATCGTGCAGCTGGAGGATCCGGCGCCCGGCGTGGACGGGACCATGGAGCACCAGGGGCTGAAAAACTATCTGGCGGGCAAGACCGGCAGAAAGGCCGAGTTCGGTACGGAGGGCAAAGTGGAAGCCGTACTTGTGGACGGCGACTACGCGGTGCATGACTCCAATCTGCGGCTCGTCATCGCCACGGGCGACGTGAGCGTGGAGCAGAATTTTCAGGGACTGATCCTCGCGGGCGGCACGATCACCGTCAAGTCCGGTTGTTCAGCCTGCATGAAGGACGGCGAGGGTGTCTACAGCGCGCTGCAGGCGAAATGTCTTGACGATGACACTGACACGAACGTGCCGGCCAATATTCTGGTCGGCGGCTCCGGCATGGTGCTGAACGGCTATGAGAGCGCGGAGACCGATGACGTCGGCAATCTGGCGATAGACTATTCGGAGATTGTGAGATATGAGAACTGGATTAAGAAGTAAATTTTTAAAAAATAACAGAGGTTATTCTCTCGTGGAGCTGATTATCGTGATCGCGATCATCGCCGTGGTCGGTCTGGGCGCTACTTGGTCCATCATACTGATTTTCAGCGCCAACGCCAAGACCTGCGCCAACGATATCGTAGGCGCGATCTCCGAGTGCAAGATCGAGACCATGAGCAAGGGGCAGGGCAATGTCAAATTGAAAATTTACCGCGACGGTGCGGGCGGAACGATCTATAGCGAACTGCTCTTCAAGGACGCTTCGGATAAATGGACTTTCAAGAACGGCAGTCTTGCTGATACCGATTACGCCAGTGAGCGGGAGAAGATCGGCGCCAGCCGGTGCAGTGTTGGCACGGCAGACGGCGCGGACGATATTCCCACGAGCCGCGAGACGGCCTGGGAGATCTATTTTAACAGGAGCACGGGCTCCTTTGCGGACGGGTCTGACGGCGCGACGACACAGGCGCTTCTGGACAACGGAATCTATGTGATGGGCGGCAGCAAGAAGTATTATATCAAGTTGGAGAAGCTGACCGGCAAGACGACGAAGGAATTGCAATAATAGGAAAATGTGACATATTTGGTGAAAGACAATGACGACAGAATTTATGAAGGAATTGCTTTCTAAAGATGAAAAAATTACGGTAGAATATAAGTTGTGTCAGCATGGCATCCAAAATGATGTATATGAGACGGTGTGTTCTTTTTCCAACAGATACGGCGGCTATATTATCATGGGTGTGGAGAATGACGGAACACCTGTAGGAATCCGCCGGAATCTGGCGGGTGACATGAAAAAAAACTTCGTAAATGAACTTAACAACCCGAATAAGATGTCGCCGACGCTGTATTTGTCCATAGAAGAGTTTATATATGAGGAAAAGCTGTTGCTGTGGGTATATGTGCCGCCCACCTCTACGGTAGTAAAATGCAGCGGGCGGATTTATGATCGCAATGAGGACGGCGACATGGATATCACGGATTCGCCAATTCAATTGCAGAATATGTATAACCGCAAGAGCGGCACCTATGCGGAACACAAAATTTTCCCTTACGTCACGACGGATGATCTGCGCATGGATCTGATGTGCAGAGTGCGCAAGCTGGCCAGAAGCAAGGATCAGGATCATCCGTGGCTGGAGATGTCGGATGAGGAGATCCTGCGGAGTGCAGGATTGTGGGAAAAAGATTTTTCCTCGGGAATACAGGGCTACAATTTGGCCGGAGTGCTGCTCCTTGGCAAAGATGAGGTTATACGCTCCTGCTGCCCTGGTTACATAACGGATGCTATCTATAGAGTTGACAATGTGGACAGATATGACGACAGGCTGCAGGTGGCGACCAACCTGATCGAATCCTACGATCTTCTGATGGCATTTGTGGCCAAACACACCTCGGATAAATTCTGCCTGATCAATAATGTGAATACCAGCATCAGAGGCATTATCGCCAGAGAAGTGATTGCCAATATACTGGTTCACAGAGATTACGGCAGTGCCTATCCGGCGAAAGTCATCATTGAAAAGAACTGGCTGAGAACGGAAAACTGGTGTATTCCGAGACGGCATGGAAACATTATGAGCGACGAATTTACGCCCTATCCCAAAAATCCGCTGATTCAGCAGTTTTTTGCAAATATAGGAAGGACGGAGACGATTGGCTCGGGCGTGAGAAACTTGTATAAATACACGCCGATTTATTCGGACGGCGGGAAACCTGAACTGGTGGAGGATGATGTGTTCAGGATCACAATCCCCCTGAACCGGGCGGCAGTGGATGAGGCGAATGCGCAGGGCACATTGTCAGACCGGGAGCAGCAGATTTACGATATGATCTGTGAAAATCGGCATCTGTCGGTGGAACAGGTCATGGCAGAATTGGATATTTCCAGAGCGGCAGTGTTCGGCATATATGGAAAGATTAAGAGAGTTACCGGTGCGGTGTATGATGAGAAAGCGGCGGCATGGGTGCTGCCGCAGTGAGCGCAGGGAAAGGATGCGGATGATGAAAAGAGATCATAAAGGCTTTACCATAGTGGAATTGATCATAGCCGTGGCGATTCTCGCAATCGTGACGCTTGCCGTGTGCGGCTTTATATTGGTGGGCTCGAAAAGCTACACCAGCGCGAACACGGACATCATGCTGCAGCAGGACGCGCAGCTCGCCTTGAACCAGATCTCCGACGTCATCATCGACACCACCGACAGCATCAACTACAGAGTGGGGACAGGAGCAGAAGAAGACAAGTCTGAACTTGTGCTCAAAGATTCCGAGTACAGCGGCGAGGCGACCTACAAGAGTCTGGTCGTGGTGAACCGAGGCAACGAGGACAGCAACAACAATAACGAGTGTTACAGATTTGACTGGGATAAGGGCACGGAGACAATCTATTTCAATCAGGCCGATGTGGCACTGACGGCTACCATGACGGACGAAGAGGTGGAGGATGCCGTCAACGCAGAGTTCACGGCCAATGAAGGGAATAAAGCGATTCTGGCGCAGCATGTGACGGAGCTCAGCATCGATTTGAGCCAGTTTGAGGAGAACCGCGTGGTTATGATCGCCATGACCTTTGAGAACGGCGGCAGACAGTACGCGACGTCCAACAATGTCACCGTGCGCAACCGGATTGCCATCAACGCGATCGAGGTCGATCCGATGAAGATCGCGGATGAGTTCTTGATCACGAATCTGAGTTCCGTGACGCTGGAGCCGGGGGATGAATATACCTTCGAGGCCCATGTGGATACAAAGTCCGACGATAAAGACCTGAAGTGGGAGCTGGTGGGTAATTCGGACAGCGGAACAACTGTTACGCCTGCAGGCACGGAAGACGGCGGTAAGATTGCGAAATGTACGCTGCACGTAGGAATCAAGGAGACGAGTTCGAACTTTGGCGTCAAGGTATCCCGCGCCGTCGAAGAATACAACGGTCAAAATAACCGTGTTGCGGTGACCGCACAGGTCAATATGAAGCGCGTCAATGCGGTCAATATTTCGGGAGATGCCAGCGCCAAGCAGGGCGAGACGGTGGAGCTGACGGGCTCGGCGGCCGGCCCCAAGCTGGGGCTGCTCTGCAACGCCGACGCCTGCCAGGGTGATGACTTGACTGCAGATCATGATCTGATTCCTTCTCGCTGGGAGGTGGTGAGCGGCAAGGCGACCATCGCGAACCCTACAAAGGACGGCGCCGAGGTAATCATAGCCGCTGACGCGGCTGCGGGTGAGGATATCGTCGTGCGCGCCTACTCGCAGCTCTCCGCCACTAAAAACGGCGGCTACGGTATCGCGGATCAGGGATGGAGCGCGCCGATCTACGGAGAGTGGAGTATTCATGTGGAGCAGGGAGTTGAGGGGGATGCGCCGCTGAGGTCGGATTTCAAGTTCGGCACGGATAACGATGAAGAGAACGGCATGATTCTGGATTATATGTACAGCGGGCTGCACGACGCCGGCGAGTATGTGATGTGCGTACGTGTCCGGGAGATGAACAGTTCGAATAAGGACAATGACCAGGTCATTCTTTACTATTCCAATGTCGGCAAGAATCTGCGTTTTTATCCCGATATGTTCGGGCTGGAGTTGAACAGGCAGTATAAGGTATATATGCAGGTACTCGTGCCTGTTCCGGAGGAGATTATTCTGGCGGACGGCGGCAATGTGCTGAATGAACGGATCCATAAATATGATGACGATATTATTACAGAGTACAATGCCCATCTGAACTCGATGGGTAAGTACGTCGGTACGAAATACCAAGCGAGTGTGCTTTACTATGGAACGCTTGCGCCGCCGGCCATCTCCATCGTGCTGAACGGTATCACCTATCCGAACGACAATAAGGATTATTATGAGTATTACTCCCTGCTCTCCAATCAGCTGAGAGCGATGGAGAAGATCAGCCTCGGCACGATCCTGAACATCAAGGCGAATACGGTGGAAAGCGACAACATGGTTAAGTTTTCCATATACAAAGAGGAAAACGGGGGCAGAAGACTGGTCTGCGGATATAATCCCGAGACGATGCGGTATGAATTTGACAACAAATTCGGCAACGATATGTTTACGATCAATACGGGCGGCAATCTGACAGGGGATCCGTTTATCCAGCGCGATATCAACAATCACAATATAAGCGGCGTGAGCGGCACCTACTATATCGTTCCGGGGTATGAGTACGCCAACAAGAAAAATCTGCGCAATTACAACTTTATCTGGGAACACAATCTGCGCAACGACTATGCGAATCACTATTATACGCAGGAGAACTGCACGATTACGTGGAAGATCATAAACGGAACCAACCTGCAGCTGCCGACCGTAAACGGCGAGACGCGATGGACGTATTTTGAACTTCCGTCAGATATCCGTTCCTTCCCGTTTGCACGCAGGGTCAGCTATCTGCAGACGCTGACCAGAGGATTCCAGGCATACTCGGAGTCGGGCAGCCAGAAGGAATGGCTGGGAGATCTGCAGGTTGATTGCCAATACGAGCCGGACAGCGGCACCTATAAGCTCTGGCTGTACAGGGTGGAGAGCGGAAACGCGCTTTCCTATAAGCGGTATGTGTATGGCAGATATAAGTGGAAGCCCGGACAGGATGAGTGGACGCCGGAACAGTTGGATTATGTGGAAAATGTGAATGTCAGCACGAATATGACGTTTACCAAGGACGGAGATATCTACATGGCATATTTCCCGGCGTCGACAGATAAGGATTTCCCGTTTAGCGGAAGCGGCACAGAGACGACAAAGCAGTACTGGTTGGAAGCTTATAACACGAATAAGGGTTATGAGAGGAGCAATCTGCTGGTTGATGTGACAAACGAGTCGGGCGCAGGCCCGGATGTCAAGATCAGCTTCAAGGAGATTGTGATGGCTGGAGACCATAAGCAAATCACTTATGATTTTGGCACATACACCTATAACAAGGATTCCGGAGAATGGAAGCATGAAGACGGAACAGGCGGCAGTGTGAATGTGGCGGCGGTATGGCGTAAGGGGAAAGTGACTTTTACTTACTATGATAAAAATAAGTATGTAATTGAGATTCCGCTTCCGAATGATAGCGACTTCCCGAAATTCAGCGGCACCTACACGACAACCAATCTGGTGTACTATAGTGTAGGTGATACCTACGGAGAGTATCCTCAGAACCCATGGGGGAATTTGAAACTTACCTATGAGCAAACTTCTGACGGAAAGTATAAGGTTACGCTCGACAATGGATATGGCACTACATACGGTACCTGGACCCTGGCATCCAACGCTGAGTCGTGGGTGTCGGAGTAGCCGTCGACACCATAGACCCTCCCGCCTTGCGGCGCAGCTTAAGAAACACAAACCTTTTTACAATGTAACGGGGCGATCAATATGAACAGAGACAAGATCTTGGAAACGATTGAACTGCATAGAAAGAGGGATGACGGCAGGAAAAAGCTGTTCATCGCCGCCGCGCTTGCGGCTGTGCTGGCCGCTATAGCGGGCGCGCTCTATGGCGCTTTCCGGCTGGGTAAGAAGCGGGGCGTCAGGGAAGAGGCGGAGCGTGTCGCGGAGGAGCAGCGCGCCGAGAGCGAGAGAAGAGCTGCGGAGGAGCAGCGCGCGCAGACTGCGGTCAGACAGCCCGTTTACGTGGTGCATCCTCTGCCGTCGCAGAAGCCGGAGAGCGGGAAGAAGCGTTTCAGGAGACATCTGTGCGCAGCGCTGTCGACGATCCTTGTGATTTCGATGGTGGGATCGAGTACGCTGCCTTATGTGGAGCCGCCTACGGTGCTGGCGAAGGAATCCTTCTCCGGTATCGGCAAGATCGTGGAGGAGCACGGTGACGAACCTTATAAGATATTGGACATCGTTCCGGCGGATGCCGAGTATTACGATACGCCGGAGTCTACGGAAGTGAGGGGCACTTATACCTTCCGGCTCGGCACGATGGGCTATCTGGTCAACGGACAGAACACTCTGCAGGCCGATCTGGCGGCAGCTTTTCAGAAAGGTCTTGAGGCGAAAGAACCCTTTTTTCTGGAGTTCAGTGATAGGGAAAAGCTGTTTCAGACCATAGCGGGGACTTCGGCGCCTTTCGGCCTGACTTACGAGGAGGCTTACGGCGGTGTGAGCGGCATGTCCACAGACGGATATACGCTGATCTATGATCCGACTGCGAAGAAAGAGGCTGAGAAAATCAGTGCGCCCGCTTCACCGCATAGTTTTATGCCGTTGGTGGAGAGTGAAAACGGCGACGGCGCGGGCGATACGAGCGAGCCGCAGGACAGTAATGATGGCGGCGATACGAGCGAGCCGCAGGGCAGTAACGGCAGCGAGAATATGGATGAGCCGCAGGGCGGTAACGGCGACACGAACATGGATGAGCCGCAGGGCGGTAACGGCGGCGCGGATACAGGCGAGCCGGAAGAGAGCGGCGACGGCGCGGACAATACGGGCGAGACGGAAAATACCGGCGGCAATATGTACAATACCAACAGTTTGCCGGGAGTGTCGCTGATAGAGACGAGCGGCGATTCGCCCGCTGTTGTGGGACGTACTTTCAAGGCTAGGGTGGAAGATGCTAAAGGAAACGGCAATTATGATCCGGTAGAGCCTATTGCTCACGGCTTGAGAACGATGAGCCTGGCGGGTGATAACAGCGCTTCCGGGTCGCCCATTTATGCTTACGGCGAATCCGGCGCACCTCTGCGTGTGACTTTTAAGCCCATAGGACCGGCAGCGGCGGGGTCGGCGGGCGGTTATGTGCTGAAGGACGTGCTCGGCACGATGGGTGACGGCGGACAGCCGGGGCCGTACACCACGGATATGACGGGCGTATACTACTATCATGACGACGACGGTAATTACACCTATGTGGACACCGTGGGAGGATTGCTCGGCAGGACTTATACGAGAGTTGAGAATTCGGGCGAGAGCGGCGGAAATAAAGAAAATAAAGAAGAACAGGAAAATAAAGAGAATAAAAAAGAAGAGCAGTCCGGACAGACGACTCCGCCGGAGCAGGTGATTCCGCCAGAGCAGGTACTTCCACCCGGGGAGCAGCAGCCTTTGCCGGGCGGTGATATAGGCGAATCCCAGGGGCAGGGCGACGGCACAGGCGAATCCGAGGGACAGGGCGGCGATCCGGGCGAATCCGAGGAACAGGGCGGCAACACGGGAGAGCCTTCAGAGTCGGGCGGCGATCCGGGCAATACGGAGGGAAGCGGCGAACCGTCCGGGGGACAGTCCCAGCCGGAGGAAAGCACAGGCGGCTCTTCGAATGAGGATGAAAATAATACGGGAAATAATACAGAGGTAATCAGCGATCCTGCCGACGGCGGTGAGGGCGACGGCGAGATACTCTCTTCGCGCGCGCTTCTCATGCGAAACGGCTGGTATCTGCTGGTAGAGGAAAACGCAGGCGATCCTGGCGATAGCGGTGAGGGGGATCCTGTTGGCGACGGTGAGGGCGATCCTTCCGGTGACGGTGAAGGAGAGCCTTCCGGTGATGGCGAAGGAGAGCCTGTAGGCGACAGTGAAGGCGATTCTATCGGCGACGGCACAGGTGATCCTGTTGGCGACGGCGCGGGCGATCCTTCCGGTGACGGAGAAGGCGGTCCCGCGGATTCCGGGAATGATGAACAGTCCGACTCAGGGAATGACGATTCCGACGATCAGGACGACGGCGGACAGTCGTTTTACTATGTCATGACCGGACTTTCCGATGAAGAGGTTTCCTGGGCGGATTATGAGAGCCTGTTTATCTGCACGTTTGCCTATGATCCGCAGCCGGATGAGGGCGAGATGCTGTACGAGGTGCTCGATGTGCAGTCGGTTATCAAGGCGCCGGGATATCCCCTGTCCTATGACACTTACTATGCGAGTGAAAGTGCGGAAGGAAGCGAGGGTGAAAATACGGGGCTCAACGCGATGAACGCGCAGCTCGGAACGCCGCTCTTTACTCTGAACAATGGAGTTCCGTCTCCGATCGGTTCCGGCGGACTGGCTCCTTATGCGACGTCTGCGGGAAAGGTATATAGATATAATCCCGAAGGCAAAGGGGAGGTTAATCTTATCTATGATACGAAGAATGGCGAGGAGATCACCGTGCAGGGCGCGCCGGTCTACATACGCTGCAGGACGAACGACTGGCTGAAGCAGTATGTGTTCAGTTCCCTGTCCGGCGGCGACAATGAGAGCAGTGATTTCTCCATCGATGTGACTACTCTGCGGGCGGACGAGGTGACGGCCGCGGATGTGAAGGAGGCAGATCTGGTATTCCTGGAGAGCGCGACCGGCAACGCAGTGCTCAATGTCAGAGATATGAAGTTAAATTATATCGGCGGAAAGAAGGAAACTGCCTATCCGGATATGAAGGAGGCTGCCGTGAGCGAGATTCTGCGCGAGGCGGCGGAAGACTTGAAGCCTGTGATCGTGGATTACGGGATCGCGGAGGACAGCACCTACTATAAGGATTCCAATTATCAGCATCTCGCGCGGGCGCTCCTGAAGCGGGATCTGGCGGAGTTCGTCGAGGAGATGGACGCGAAGGATGACTTTGTCGCCAATGTGGGAATGAATCTGGGCGATTCCAAAGCTTTCCCGGAGAAGGACGACAATGATTATAATTATGTAAATCAAAATATATATGTGGTGAACGGCGCACTTGTCAGCGAGGGATTCCCCGAGAAGTTTGAGGAGGACGAGACGCGGGCGGGCTTTTCCGATGTGCTGTCCGCGATCAAGGCGGAGAATACGACGCTGTCCGAGGACGACCGCATCTCAGAGTGGGTAAGTCCGGCGCGGGCGGTGCAGTATATCATCAATTTCTCCGTGGGCATTATCGGGGATTTCAGCAATCTGAAGATTCTGGAGTTGCAGCCCTCGGCGAACCTGAAGTCCGACTTTACGCTGGAGGATGAAAATACGAAGCTGCTCTGGAAGAAGGATTCTATGCGGACGGCGAAGCAGATTCTTTTCAGCAAGGACTCGATCGAGGCGCAGATTGACACGAAGGCCGTGGTGGAGTTCAACAGTGAGTGGGAGGACATCAACGGCATTTATGACATGGTATTCATCGGTCTGGACGGGCAGCGCCTGAACCGGAACGAGGACGGGGAGACGCGTTACAACAACGAGGATCTGAACGGCAAGGTTTACCATACGGGAGACGACTCGAGCGTCGGTACATACGATGCGAACGATCTGAGCACGCAGAAGATGGACGCTCTGCTGCACTATATGGCGGCGGGCTATCCGGTACTGGTGGAGAACGACTGCTTTGAGGAGGGTTCCGCACAGAAGGCGGACGGGGATGACATCAACACCGATTACATCCAGGAGGACTCGGTTATGTACCGGTTCCTGCAGACGGCGGTGAGCGACGAGCGCTATGAGGACTGCATCTTTACGGTGGCCGACGCGATGTCCAATTCCATGTTTATGACGCGCGTGCGCCTCGACAAGCCCAGGATCGAGCTGGTAGATGAGGATGGCGGGGAGACTTCTGCCGTGCAGACGCTTACGCGCGACGAGAACAACGAGTATCACGGAAGACTTTATTACAGAATCAAGGACAATCACGGCGACGACTACAGCGGCGATGCGGTGGTGAACGTATACGCGGATTACAACCAGGACGGTTATTTCACGCCGGCGGAGAAGGTGACGGAATATATCAACCAGGACAACATGCTGGATGTGGAGATCGCCGGCATGGGGCCGGGCGTTCTGCCATGGAAGGTGGAGGTGTCCGACGTCGGCAATGAGTACAGACGCGCCTCCGTGCAGGGCTATTTCGAGATGGGAAGCGACTCTTCGGATGAGCTGAAGGTACTGCAGATCACGGAGAAAAAGAACGATGTGGCGGCGGGAGTCGACCTGCAGCTGATTTTCAATAAAAAGAAAGACTCCGTGCTCGCCCACTATCTGAAGGGCGCCGAGTCGATCCTGAACGCGGAGTGGCAGATCGAGTCCGTCACTGCCGCGCAGCTGGAGACGAAGCTGGGCGAGAACGCCAATTATCTGTCGCAGTGGGATGTAGTCGTGCTGACGCTGGACGACGCCGCGGACAACGATGCGGTGACGAAGGCTGTGACCCGCTATGCGGAGGAGGGCAGGAGTCTGCTCGTATGCGGCCAGGATCCGGGAGACCAGCGGGCGGGCTTGAGTGCCGAGCTGCTGGGACAGACGGAAGGCAGGACCTATGTGAATCTGGGCGGCCGGGGCGCGAGCGATTATCAGCGCTATGACGGCTTAAAGGGCGATATGTACGACGGCAAGACGCTTCTTGAAGCGGAGCCGGTCAACAAGGGCAGCATTTCCAATTACCCTTATGTGATAGACGGAAAATTCCAGTTCGGCGAGGAGGGACTTCTCAAGGCGGCGACTTATCTGCTGGACTTCGAGGACAATCTGGCCAGCGAGGAGTATCTCTCCTACGTGACGCCGTGGTACACCTTCAGCAGCACGAATGTAGACGGATCGGCTTACGGCATTTCGCCCAGAGACGGCCGCAACAATTATTACTGCTACAGCAAGGGCAACGTGTTCTATCTGGCGCAGTCGGCATACACCTACACCTGTGATGAGGTGAGCGGCCCCGACGCGGGTGCGGCAGGCTCCGCTGAGTGCCGGTTCTTCGTGAACGCGCTGGTGGCGGCTTACAACGCAGGACTGCACAACGCGCATGTCAATATCGTGGCCGGCTTTTCGCCCGACGCGGCGGACATCACGAGTATCTCCGTGCCTTTCGACGAGACCTGGACGACGTCGAGTAACCTGACGTCGGCGGAGACAACGCCCGATGTGGAGGGCGGTATCGTGGGCGACACCGTGGAGGTATACTTCAAGTTCCGCGACAACAACTTCGCGCCGGAGAAGCTCGTGAGCGTGGGATTCTATTATGAGAATCCGGATGGCGGCGAGCTGGATATCGGCACGAAGTTGGTGAATGCGACACCGTTTGCGTCGGAGGTATGGTGCGTCACGGACAACAAGCTGGTGAAGCTGGGAGAAGGCGAGGAGCTGAAGCCCGGCAAGGTCTACCGCATCAACGCGCCGGTTGTGACGCTGAAGAATACCACGAGCCTCACCAGAGGCGACGCCGCTCAGCAGGAAATTGCGAACAAGGCGGATATCTATATCAGGCTGGAAACATCCTTCACCAGAGGCGGCAAGAACTACAGCATCATCAGCTCCGACGCGGTATCCCTGAACAGGACCAGACTGTTCCTGTTGGAGTAAGCGATTGACATATTTTTTTCAATACGGTATTATAATAGTGAAGACGGGCAACTTGAGTGTCGGTCAAAGCGTTGAAGTAAGGTGTTGTGCCGGAGGGCAGTGCCTTATGAGCTTTGTAAGGGTTTGACATTTACCACAATTCGGCTAGACGGTGAAACGTTGAAAGAAAATGTTAGAAAGGCTCTGCTTAGGCAGAGCTTTTCTGTTATTAAGGTACAGGCAGGATAAAACTATGAACAATATTTATGATTGTGTTGCATCTTTTCAAGCTTTGCTTGACACGGAGTATCATCTGGTACTTGGTAGAAAGGGTGTGGCAGTGACATTGAGAATTAGATTTGATAAAAAAGACTGTTATCATCTAATGGGATTACAGTATTTGACAGATAGGGTTGAACTAAGGCGTGACAGGAGTGTTGTTTTTGATGAAATAAGAGATGGTATTATTACCGTGGCGCAAATCGAAGCGTCTGATTTTTACAAAAACATTGCAGAACGTGTGGATATGCTTCCCTTATTGGAGAATATGTTTGACAGGAATGACACCATTTTTAAGTACAATCGGCGAAATAATATGTATTCTATGATAGAGGCAGATTATCTTATGAAAAACAGAGCAGGAAGCAGAAATGTGTTTGTTTTTTTGTCAAGGAAAACGGGAGATCAATATTATTGTCGCTCTTTTTTCCCGCAAAGTAAGAGGGATTATACAGAGAATCAGGCATCGTGGACTTTGTTGTATAAAGAAAAAATCAAATTATCGACAGCGGAATCACTTCTTTTATATGACAGATTGAAAAAATAAGATTGAAAATGTTTTTTCTGCGTTTCTTCTATATATTAATATTATTAAAATGAGTCTGCTGTTTCGACTATTCATCTGTTCCGTAACAATTCCGATTCTCCAACTTCACAAATTTTTCCCTTGTCATCTCGCATAATTTAGTGTATAGTGGTTTCCGTTAAATATCGTTTCGGAGAATAAGGGGAATTGTTATGGCGAAATATCTGGTAATAGTTGAGTCACCGGCGAAAGTGAAGACGATCAAGAAATTCCTGGGCCCGAATTATGAGGTCGCCGCCAGCAACGGACACGTGCGGGATCTGCCGCGCAGCGTGCTGGGCATCGACGTGGAGCACGATTTCGAGCCCAAGTACATCACGATCAGGGGCAAGGGCGACATTCTGGCGAACCTGCGCAAAGAGGTGAAGAAGGCGGAAAAGGTCTATCTGGCGACGGACCCTGACCGCGAGGGGGAGGCCATTTCCTGGCACCTGCTCGCGGCCCTGAAGCTGGAGAACAAGAAGGTGTACCGCATCACCTTCAACGAGATCACCAAGACGGCGGTGAAGGAATCGCTGAAGCACGCCAGAGAGATCAACATGGATCTGGTGGACGCGCAGCAGGCGCGCCGCTGTCTGGACCGCATGGTGGGCTACAGGATCTCGCCGGTGCTGTGGGCGAAGGTCAAGAGGGGCCTGAGCGCGGGCCGCGTGCAGTCCGTGGCGCTGCGCATTATCTGCGACAGGGAGGAGGAGATCAACGCCTTCATCCCGGAGGAGTACTGGACGCTCGACGCCATTCTGAGCGTGGAGGGGGAGAAGAAGCCTCTCGTGGCGAAATACTGCGGCACGTCGGAGGGAAGTAAGACGATCTCCTCCGCGGAGGAGCTTGCCGGGATCAGGAAGTCGCTCGACCACGCGCAGTACCGCGTCTCTTCCGTCAAAAACGGCGAGCGCGTGAAGAAGGCGCCGCAGCCTTTTACGACCTCCACGCTGCAGCAGGAGGCGAGCAAGCAGCTCAATTTTTCCACACAGAAGACGATGCGCCTGGCGCAGCAGCTCTATGAGGGCGTCGATATCAAGGGAAGCGACACGGTGGGTATCATCACCTATCTGCGTACGGACTCCACGAGGGTGTCCGAGGAGGCGGAGGTGATGGCGCGCGACTATATCGAGAAGCAGTACGGCGCGGCGTACGCGGCGGGCGGACAGGAGCGGAAGGACAGCAAGCAGAAGATCCAGGACGCCCACGAGGCGATTCGTCCCACGGACGTGAGCCGCACGCCGGCGGCGCTCAAGGATTCTCTCTCCAGAGATCAGTTCAGGCTCTATCAGCTGATCTGGCGGCGTTTTGTGGCGAGCCGTATGGCGAGCGCCGTGTACGAGACGACTTCCATCAGGATCAGCGCGGCAGACGCGGAATTCTCGGCGTCGTCCTCCAAGGTGAAGTTCGACGGCTTCATGAGCGTTTACATGGAAGACGATGAAAAAGAAGAAAACAACACGCTGATGAGTAAAATAACAACCGATACGAAACTGACGCTGCAAGGACTGGAGGAAAAGCAGCACTTTACGCAGCCCGCGCCGCACTACACGGAGGCTTCCCTCGTGCGCGCGATGGAGGAACTGGGAATCGGGCGGCCGAGCACCTACGCGCCCACGATCACGACGATCCTGGCAAGGCGCTATATCGTGAAGGAAAATAAAAACCTCTACGTGACGGAGCTGGGCGAGGTGGTGAACAACATGATGAAGGAGGCGTTCCCCTCCATCGTGGACGTCAACTTCACGGCGACGATGGAGGCGCTCTTAGACGGCGTCGAGGAAGGCAATGTGAAGTGGAAGACCGTGCTGGAGAACTTCTATCCGGATCTGGAGCAGGCGGTGGAGCAGGCGGAGAAGGAGCTGGACGAGGTGGAGATCGCCGACGAGCTGTCCGACGAGTACTGCGAGCTCTGCGGCAGGCAGATGGTGATCAAGTACGGCCCGCACGGCAGATTCCTCGCGTGCCCGGGCTTTCCGGAGTGCCGCAACACCAAGCCGTATTTTGAGAAAATCGGCGTTGCGTGCCCGAAGTGCGGCAAGGACATCGTCATGAAGAAGACGAAAAAGGGCAGGAAATACTACGGCTGTATCGACAATCCGGAGTGCGATTTCATGGTCTGGCAGCGTCCGGTCAATGAGAAGTGCGACCGCTGCGGCTCCATCATGCTGCAGAAGGGCAATAAACTCGTGTGCGCGGACGAAAACTGCGGTTTTGTGAAGGACGCGCCGAAGGAGGAAGCCAAAATAATCTGAAAATACATTGATTATTGATAAATATTGTGATAAAATCAAAGTACTTGGAATTGTGCGATTTTTCGGAATAATCGCAACATCTTAAGATAAGGGGTATCACATGAGCAGTGTTCAGTTGCTGGATAAGACGAGAAAGATAGGGAAACTTTTGCACAACAACAATTCGGGCAAGGTGGTCTTCAACGATATCTGCGAGGTGCTGAAGGAGATCCTGATCTCCAACGTGCTCGTCATCAGCAGGAAGGGCAAGGTGCTCGGCATCGGCGACCAGGACTCGGTGGAGTCGATCACGGAGCTGATTGTGGATCATGTGGGAGGTTTTATTGATCCGATGCTGAATGAACGACTTTTGGCGGTGCTCTCCACGAAGGAGAACGTCAATCTGGAGACGCTGGGGTTTGAGAACATCGACACGAGGCGGTTTCGGGCGGTTATCACACCCATAGAGATCTCCGGCGAACGGCTGGGGACGCTCTTCATCTACAAGTGCGACGAGCAGTACGATATCGACGATATCATCCTGTGTGAGTACGGCACGACGGTGGTGGGGCTGGAGATGCTGCGGGCGGTGAGCGAGGAGAATGCGGAGGAGAACCGCAAGATCGCCGTGGTGAAGTCGGCGATCAGCACGCTCTCGTACTCGGAGATGGAGGCGATCACGCACATCTTCGACGAGCTGGGCGGCATGGAGGGAATCCTGGTGGCGAGCAAGATCGCGGACAAGGTCGGCATCACGCGGTCGGTCATCGTCAACGCGCTGCGCAAGTTCGAGAGCGCGGGCGTCATCGAATCGAGGTCCTCCGGCATGAAGGGCACTTACATCAAGGTGCTGAACGACGTGGTCTTCGAGGAAGTGGAGAAGCTGAAGGAACAGACGATACACGCATAACATTCACAGGAAACGCATGGACGGCGCAGGGTAAAAGGATTTACGAGAAGCTTCGGCTTGGAGTAGATCCTTTTTCTTTGCTGGGAATTTGTGAAAATCAATCGAAAAACCTTGTAATTTTTGATAAATAATTTATAATGGACTATGGATTCTACTCTTTACTAATGTGGAGGTTTGTGCATATGAGTACTCTGTCTAATACCAACGTATTCGACTATATCAACGTGCTGGACAAGGCGGCGGACGCGGCATGGCTGCGCAACGACGCGATTTCCAACAACATTGCCAACGCGGATACGCCGGGCTACAAGAGGCAGGACGTCAATTTCGAGACGCAGCTTGCCAAGGCGCTTCACCATTACAGATACACGAGTGTGGACGAGAGAGTGCACAATGTGAATCTGAGCCGCCTGAATCCGATTACATACACGGATTATTCGGGTTTTTCCTACCGTGTGGACGGCAACAATGTGGATCCGGACACGGAGGGAGTCTACCTCGCGAAGAACCAGATCGTGTACCAGGGACTTGAGGGCGCGATCAATCAGGAATTTAAAAATCTGCAGGCAGTGCTGAAGTGATAGAGCGGCTTTCGGAAAGGCTTCGCTCTTTGCGGCGGCGCAGGGGAACAGAGGAGGAATTGGGATATGGGTATGTTTACCGCTTTTGATATCAACGCGACGGGCATGACCGCGGAGCGTTTCCGCATGGACATCATCGCCCAGAACGTGGCGAACGCGGAGACGACGCGCACGCAGGACGGCACGCCGTACCGCAGGAAGGTGGTCGTATTCGAGGAGAAAAATTCGCAGACGCCTTTTCATCAGGTACTGGCTAAGGAGCGCGACCGCTATTCGGGCAACGGCGTGAAGGTCACGGGCGTCTATGAGGACGAGTGGACGGAGGGCAATCTGGTCTATGATCCCTCGCATCCCGACGCGGACGAGAACGGTTATGTGATGTATCCGAACGTCAATATCATCACGGAGATGACGAACTTAATCGACGCGAGCCGCGCTTATCAGGCGAACGCGACGGCGCTGGATGCGAGCAAGAATATCGCGACCACGGGGCTGGCGCTTCTGAACAGCTGACGGGCTCAGGCGCGCCGATGTGCGCGGCGGCCGGCGGTCGGTAAGTAAGAGACAAGCTATTTAGCGCTGGGAGGAAAAATCATGGCTTTAGATATCACAGAGCTTTACAACGTATCCTCAAATGTCATTAAGGAGGCCGCGAAGACGGCGCCTACCAACAGAGTCGATACATATGGGGATCAGGATTTTGACAATGTACTGCACACGGCGGTCGAGAATCTGACGACGACCAACAACTATCTGTCGGACGCCGAGAACGAGGAGATTAAGTGGTCGCTCGGGGAGACGGAGAACACGCACGACCTGAGCATCGCCCTGCAGAAGGCTTCCATAGCGCTGCAGTATACGGTCGCGATCAGGGACAGGCTTCTGGACGCTTACAAGGAACTCATTCAGATGCAGATATGATATGCGCGGTAAGAAGCGTACGATAGAGGGAATCTGAAGGAGAGTAAGCAGCCGTGGATAGATTGATAGAGAGATTAAGGGAATTGTTGAACCGCATAATGGAGTGGTGGAACCGCTTCAGCGCGAAGCAGAAGACGCTGATCGTCACCGGCATCGCGCTGGTGGTGCTGGCCATCGTCGTCATCGTGTCGAGGCTGACCCAGCCGCAGTACGTGCTCCTGAAGGAGTGTGAGAACACCAAGGAGGCGGCTGAGGTGCGGGATCTGCTCGAGGAGGAGGAACTCAAGTATACGATCTCCGACGACGGGCTGACCATTCAGGTGCTGCGGGATCAGATCTCCGACGCGAATCTGCTGCTGGGCGCGAACAATATCCAGTCGGCGGAATACGGGATCGACAACGTGGTGGACGGCAGTTTCTCCACGACGGAGTCCGACAAGCAGAAGAAGTACATCGTGTACTTGGAGGACTCTCTGGAGCGCGATATCGCGAAGTTCGAGGCGGTCAAGAACGCCAACGTCCGTCTGGATATCCCGGAGGACGACGGGACGCTGATAGCGGAAGAGCAGGAATCCTCCGCGTGGGTGCTCCTGGAATTAAAGGATGAATTCAGCTCCGACAGCGCGGCTTATCTGGCGCGCTCCGTGGCGACGGCTATCGGCAACGAGACGACGAACAATATTGTCATCATGGATACCGAGGGCAATATGCTCTTTACCGGGGACGACAACTACACCGTGTCCGGCACTGCGAACGCCCAGCTTTCCGTCAAGGCGGAGGCGGAGAAGCAGATGATCGGCGAGGTGCGCAGGGTGCTGCTGGGCACGAAGGAGTTCGACAACGTGGAGGTGGCGACGAACCTCGTGCTGGACTTCTCCAGCTCCGAGCGGACGACGCACAATTACACGCCGGCGGACGGACAGACACAGGGCGTGCTGGCCTCTGAGGACATCTACAACTCGGAGAACGAGAGCGGCGTGGGCGGCATCCCCGGCACGGACTCCAACGACGACGACACGGAGTATGTGCTGGAGGACAACGGCAATTCCACGTCCACCGTGTCCGAGGAATCCAGGAATTATCTGCCGAACGAGGAGATCACGACGACCACGACGCCGGCGGGGCTGATCGATTACGGGCAGTCTTCGCTCACGGCGGCGTTAATCAAATACAATATCATCCGCGAGGAGGACGCGCGGACACAGGGACTGCTGGAGGGCGTTACCTGGGAGGAGTACAAGCTCGCGAACACGGAGCGCACGCGGCTCGATGTGGACGAGGAGTTCTACACGGCGGTGTCCAACGCGACGGGAATCTCCCCGGACAGCATCTCCCTCGTGGCGTACAGCGAGAACCTCTTTTTCGACGCGGAAGGCTCCGGCATCACGGCGACGGATATTCTGCAGATCATTCTGATTATTGTGATTCTGGCGCTCCTTGCCTTTGTCGTACTCAGGAGTATGCGCGGCGAGAAGCACGAGGAAGAGGAGGAAGAGCTCACCGTGGAGTCGCTGCTGCAGTCCATGCCCGACGCGCAGGTGGAGCAGATTTCCCTGGAGAACGAGTCCGACGAGCGCAAGATGATCAACAAATTCGTGGAAGAAAACCCGGAGGCCGCCGCGAACCTGCTTCGCAACTGGCTGAACGAAGAGTGGGGGTAACATAGATGCCTAAGAATGACGAGAAGCTGACCAACGGCCTGCAGAAAGCGGCGGTTCTGATGATTGCGCTGGGGCCGGAGAAGTCGGCGGCTATTTTCAAACATCTGAAGGAGGACGAGATCGAGGAACTCACGCTGGAGATCGCCAACACCAGAAATATCACGCCGCAGATGAAGGACGACGTGGTGAACGAGTTCTATCAGATCTGTCTGGCGCAGCAGTACATAGCGGAGGGCGGTATCGGCTACGCGAAGGAGCTTCTGGAGAAGTCCTTCGGCTCGGAGAAGGCGGCGGACGTGATCGGCAAGCTGACGGCGTCCCTGCAGGTAAAGCCGTTCGAGTTTGTCAGAAAGACCGATGCGACGCAGCTTCTGAACTTTATCCAGGACGAGCACCCGCAGACCATCGCGCTGATCCTGTCCTATCTGTCGCCCGCGCAGGCGGCGCTCATCGTGTCGGCGCTTCCGCCGGACAGACAGGCGGATGTGGCGAAGCGTATCGCCATCATGGACAGAACCAGTCCGGATGTGATCAAGGAAGTGGAAAAAGTGCTGGAATCCAAGCTTTCGTCTCTCGTCAATCAGGATTACACGATCATCGGCGGCGTGGACGCCGTCGTAGAGATCTTAAATACGGTGGACCGCGGTACGGAGAAGCATATCATGGAGACGCTGGAGATCGAGGAGCCGGAGCTGGCCGACGAGATCCGCAAGAAGATGTTCGTCTTCGAGGATATCCTGCTCTTGGACGACAGGGCGATCCAGCGCGTGCTGCGTGACGTGGACAACGGCGATCTGGCGATCGCGCTGAAGGGCTCCAACGAGGAAGTACAGAACGCGATCTTCAACAACCTCTCCAAACGTCTCGGCGTCATGATCAAGGAGGATATGGAGTTCATGGGTCCTGTCCGCATGAAGGACGTGGAGGAAGCGCAGCAGAAGATCGTCAATATCATCAGAAAGCTGGAAGATTCCGCAGAGATCGTTATCTCCAGAGGCGGAGGTGACGAGATCATTGTCTAGGAATTTGTACAAGTCGTACTGGGTGGAGGTATCCAGCGACGAGACGCGCGTGATAGACAACAACGAGATCGTGGAGCAGCGCATCGAGGAGCTGGAGGCGCTCAGACAGCACAGGCTGAATACGCCGCTGGGCTTCGGCAGCCATGAGGAAACTGAGGAGGAGGGCGAGCCGGAGTTCGTGGACGGGCTGGGCGGCGAGCAGATAGACGCTCTCCTTGCGGACAGCGCCGAGGGCGGCATCATCAAGGGAGAAGCGGTGGAACAGGGGCCGGATCTGGCCGAGATCGAAGCGCAGGCGCAGGCGATGCTGGACGACGCGCAGGCACAGATCGACGAGATGATGCAGAGTGCGCGCCGCGATATTGAAGAGGAGCGCCGCAGGACGCTCGAGGACGCCAACAAGCACGGCTACGACGAGGGCTATAAGAGAGGATACGCCGAGGCGGACGAGATGAAGCGCGAGCTGTCGGCGGAGAAGCAGCGGCTCTATGACGAGTACGATCGCATGATCGACAGCCTGGAGCCGAAGTTTATCGATACGATCACGGAGATCTACAGTCATATCTTCGGCATTGAGCTGAGCGACAAGAGAGATATTCTGGTACACTTGATCGATTCCACGCTGCGCCAGGTGGAGAGCAGCAAGACCTTTCTCGTCCATGTCTCGAAGGAGGATTTCCCCTTCGTCAACATGCACAAGCAGGAGCTCGTGGAGGGCGCCACGGCGGGCAGGGGAACGGTGGAGATCATTGAGGACATCGCGCTTTCCCAGGGCGCGTGCCTGATTGAGACGGACGGCGGCATCTTCGACTGCGGTGTGGACACGCAGCTGCAGGAGCTGACTAACAGATTACGGGTGTTATCATTTGAAAAAACCGGTTATTGACTTTTATAAATACAGCAGAATAGCGGACGAGACCTTTTTCAAGCGCAAAGGGCGCGTGGAGAACGTGGTGGGTCTGACGATTGAGTCCGCGGGCCCGGAGGCGAAGCTGGGCGACCTGTGCAGAATCTATCCGGCGGATGAGTCCTATCAGCCCATCATGGCGGAGGTGGTCGGCTTCAAGGACCGCAGGACGATTCTCATGCCCTGCGACAAGACGGACGGCATCGGCCTGGGCTGCATCGTGGAGAACACGAGCGAACCGCTGACGGTGCCGGTCAGCAGCGATCTGCTCGGCAAGGTGCTGGACGGCCTGGGCAGGATCGACGGCGAGTATGTGCCGGGAACGCCCTACAGCGTGGAGGCGCCGCCGCCGGACGCGATGAGCAGGAAGATTATCGATGAGGTGCTTCCTCTGGGCGTCAAGGCGGTGGACGGCCTGATGACCGTAGGCAAGGGACAGCGTATCGGCATCTTCGCCGGTTCCGGCGTGGGCAAGTCCACGCTGATGGGTATGTTCGCCCGCAACACCAAGGCGGACATCAATGTGATCGCCCTGATCGGCGAGCGGGGCAGGGAAGTGCGCGAATTTATCGAGCGGGACCTGGGCGAGGAGGGCATGAAGCGCTCCGTGGTGGTGGTCGCCACCTCCGACAAGGCCGCTCTGGAGAGGAATAAGGCGGCGAAGACCGCCACCGCGATTGCGGAGTACTTCAGGGATCAGGGCAAGGATGTGCTCCTGATGATGGATTCCCTGACACGTTTCTCGATGGCGCAGCGGGAGATCGGGCTGGCCAGCGGCGAACCGCCGGTGTCCAGAGGCTATCCGCCCAGCGTGTACTCGGAGATGCCTAAGCTCTTAGAGAGGGCGGGCTGCGCGGCCGTCGGTTCGATCACCGGCCTGTACACGGTGCTGGTGGACGGCGACGACATGAACGAGCCGATCACCGATACCGCGAGAAGCATTCTGGACGGCCACATCATGCTGAACCGCCGGCTGGCGCATCAGAACCACTATCCGGCCATCGACGTGCTGCAGAGCATCTCCAGGTGCATGGCCCAGATTGTGGGCAAGGAACACAAGCAGCTCGCGGGGCAGCTCAAGAATGTGCTGGCCACCTACGGCGATGCGGAGGATCTGATCAACATCGGCGCGTACAAGAGCGGCAGCAATCAGAAGATCGACTACGCCATCGCCAAGATCGACGCGGTGAACGAATTTCTGATGCAGGATGTGAATGAGAAGTTTGACTATGAGCAGGCTGTGGATATGCTTCGGGAACTTTTCGCGGACTGAGGGGTGAACGGTCATGGCGAAGTTTGTCTACAGGATGCAGAGCCTTTTGAATATTCAGTACCAGCTTGAAAATCAGGCGAAGATGGAGCTCGGCAGGGCGCAGATGAACCTGCTCGCCGAGGAGGAGAAGCGGGATGCGCTGATCGCCAGAAAGGACGCCTACTTCGAGGAAGGCAGGCGGATGCGCAGCGACGCCGTGCATGTGAACGAACTGCGGGACAACCGCAACGCGCTTGAGATCATGGACGAACTGATCGAGGCGCAGGAGCGGCAGGTCGCTTTCGCGGAGGAGATCGTGGAGGAGGCCAGGCGCAAGCTGACGGAAGTGATGCAGGAGCGCAAGATGCACGAAAAGCTCCGCGAGAAAGCTTTCGAACAGTTTAGACAGGAGGAACTCGCCGCCGAGGGCAAGGCGGTGGACGAGCTGACCAGCTATGTGTACGGTCAGCGCGGCAAAGAGGATTAAGAGGAACAAGATGGCTGATGAGGTAATGAACGCCGCCGCGGACACGCAGGCGGAGAAGAAGAGATTAAAAGAAGAGCGCAAGAAGCTCAAGAACGAGCAGAAGGCGCAGCGCAAAGAGGCCAAACAGCGCGCCAAGGAGATCTCCAAGCAGGAGGCGGAGCTGTCCGAGGACGAGGAGGCAGGCGGCGTCTCCGTCGTTTTGGTAACGATCGTTATTGTCATTATCTGGCTGGCGATTCTCTGCCTGCTGATCAAGCTGGACGTGGGCGGCTTCGGCTCCGGCGTGCTTGCGCCCGTCCTGAAGGATGTGCCTGTCGTCAATAAGATCCTGCCCGCCGAGTCCGTGGTCACGACGGACGACGAGGAGGCTTACGGCGGCTATACGAGCCTGCGCGAGGCGGTGGATTACATCACGGAGCTGGAACTGGAGCTGGAGATCGCGCAGAACGAGAGCAACACGGACACCGAGGAGCTGGAGGAGCTGCGGGCGGAGATCGAGAGGCTGCAGACCTTCGAGGACGCGCAGGTCGAGTTCGAGCGGATCAAGACCGAGTTCTACGAGGAGGTCGTCTACGCGGAGAACGGGCCGGGCCCCGAGGAGTACCAGAAATACTATGAGTCGATGGACCCCGCCACGGCGGAGTATCTGTACAAGCAGGTGGTCGAGCAGGTGGAGGCGGACAAGGAAGTTCAGGACTACGCGCAGGCGTACTCCGAGATGAAGCCGGCTGCCGCCGCGGCGATTTTTGAGTCGATGACGGACGATCTCGATCTGGCGGCGAAGATCCTCTACGAGATGAGCGCCGAGGACAGAGGCGCGATCCTGGGCGTTATGGATCCCGAGATCGCCGCGAGACTGACGAAGATCATGGATCCGGATTCGTAAGCGTTTTTGCACGGCTTTGCGGGAGCGCGCGCAAGATAAAATATCACACGATATTTATTGCGTGGGCTATTTAGGAATCACGGCACAAAACCGATATAAGATATATACGGAGGGCCGGGCGCATTGTGCCCGTCCGCCTGTATATAGATGCCTTAGGGCACAGAACCTTGAAAACTTCAGAAAGGAGGACAGTGTATGACTGTAAACAATGTGAACGCGCTGCTGAATTTTACGACGCCGCAGACCGGACAGACGGAGCAGACGGCGAAGCAGGACGGACGCGAGAACGGCGGTTTCGGTCAGGTCATGTCGAAGGTGAACGACACGCTGACGGGTCTCAAGGCCGGCAGCATCGGAGATCTCTCCACGGCTGTACAGCCCGCGGAGCCCACAGATACGGCGAAGCCCGCGGAGAGCGTGCAGACCAGGGGGACAAAGCAGGTGCAGAGCGCGGCCGGTGATTCCGACAAGGCGAGGGACGCGGCGGCACAGGACGACAACGGGGCTGTGAAGAACACCGACGACAGCACGCAGACGGAGGCGAAGCAGGACGAGGCCGTACAGGAAGTGGAAAAGTCGGCGAAAGAGCTTGTGGAGCAGGTCGCGGACGAGATGGACGTGACGCCCGAAGAGGTGGAAGCGGCAATGGCGGCGCTGGGACTGGTGCCCGCGGAGCTTTTTGACGTGACGAACCTCAAGCAGCTTCTGCTGGCCCTGGAGGGCAGCGGAGACGAGCTGACGCTTGTGACCGACGAGACACTCTACGGCAGTATGCAGAAACTCTTCACAGCGGTGGAGGACACTCTGCAGAACCTGCAGGAGGAACTGGGACTGAGCGACGAGGAGCTGGACGCGCTGCTGATGCAGGCGGCGACGGCTGAGGAAGAGCAGACGCCGGTTGTGCAGGACCTGCCTGAGCAGGAGACAGACGTCGTGGCAGCCGACCCGGTGAAGCAGGAGCCGGAGAAGAGTCTGGAAGGCATGAAGGACTATTCGGTGACGGTGCAGAGGGACGGCGAGACCGTTCAGGTGAAAGTGACCGTGGATGACGCGAGCGGCAGCAAGAGCGTTCAGGAAGAAGTGACAGACGCACCGAAAGAGGAGGCGCAGACCGATCGCAGAACGGGAGAGAGAGAAGCTTCCGCGGGCAATGGCAGAGGAGAAGAGAGCGGACAGCCGCACGGCGCAAACGCTTTCCTGCAGACCGCAGAGCATACGGAGCAGATCCCCGAGACGCCGGCGCCGGTGAGCGCGGGTTATCAGTCGGCACAGACGCAGGATATCATGAACCAGATTCTGGATTACATGAAGATCAGCCTGAAAGCCGATACGCAGGAGCTGCAGATGCAGCTGCATCCCGCAAGCCTGGGGACGGTCAACGTACAGATTGCCGCGAAGGACGGCGTGATCACGGCGCAGTTTACCACACAGAACGAGACGGTGCGCGCGGTGGTTGAGACACAGCTGATTCAGCTGAAACAGCAGTTCGAGGAACAGGGAATCAAAGTGGACGCGGTGGAAGTCACGGTGGCGAACCATCAGTATGGCGAGCAGTTCTCGCAGAACAATGAGAACACGGACGGGCAGGCACGCAGATCCGCCAAGGGCACGAGAAGAATCAATCTCGACGAGCTAGACGAAGAGGAAGGCCTGGAGGAGATGGAGGATTCGGAGCGCATCGCGGTGGAGATGATGCAGGCGAGCGGCAATACCGTGGACTACACGGCATAATATTTTTTCGGAAGAAAGGAGTGATTGGATGGGAGCGGTACAACAGGTACAGGACGGTAAATTCGTGGACAGCACGGCGCAGGCAACCGCCAAGGAAGAAGAGAAAAAGAAGAAGACCGGCAACGACAGTCTCGGCAAGGAAGCGTTCTTACAGCTTCTCGTGGCGCAGATGAAATATCAGGACCCGCTGGAGCCTACTTCCAATACGGAGTACATCTCACAGTTCGCGACATTCTCGGAGCTGGAGCAGATGCAGAACATGAGCGCGACGCTGGAGCTTTCCAGGGCGACGTCTCTGGTCGGCAAGACGGTGCTGATGAGCGTGACCGACAGTTCGGGCAGAGAGACCACCGTACAGGGCAATGTGGACTACGTGGTATACGAGAACGGCAAGACTTATCTCTCGGTCGGCGGCGAGAAGTATTCGCTGGACGATCTGGACACCGTGGCGGACGACAAATATCTGGCGGCATACAAGCTGGGCGCGGAGGTGCTGAATCTCCTGAACAAGCTGCCTGAGATCGGCATGCTGACGACGGAGTACAAGGATCAGGTAGATCGTCTGGAGGAGATTATCACCAACATGTCCGAGTATGAGAGAAGTTTCCTGACGGATGAGGACTTCGACAAGGCGGACGAGTACATCCAGAAGATGAAAGACATTACCCCTACGGGAGATAAGAACGAAGACGGGGAAGACGCCAAGACCGGGGAGGCCGGCAAGACGGAGGAAGATAAGACCGACGGCACGGGCGAGGCGGAGGACCCGGAGAGCAAGGATGCGGATCAAGTGGAAGGAGAAGAAGGATCGGAGGGATAAGCGATGAAGATTCAGGGCAATCAATTCCTTTCCATCGAACAGCTGCAGGATCAGTACTTACATGCGGCGAACAAACAGGCAGGGACGCCGAAAACAAGCGAATCGAGCTTCCGCGATATCCTGAGCGGCAAGACGCAGAATATCGCAGCGGACAGCGAAGTGAAGTTTTCCAAGCACGCGGCGAATCGGCTGATCGACCGAAAGATCGAGCTGACCAGGGAACAGGTGGAACGCCTGAATCTGGGAACGGCCAAAGCCGGAGCGAAAGGAATCAACGAGTCACTGGTCATCGTCGATTCACTGGCATTCATCGTGAACGTACCGAATCAGACGGTCATCACAGCCATGGATCAGACGGAGACGGACGAAAACGTGTTTACCAATATTGACGGAGCCGTAATTATATAAGCCGGACCTTCCAGGAGGCTTAAACCCCCGAATGACAGACGGGGTTATCGAACGGTTTCGATACGAAGATGTAAGGAGGTCATTTCATTATGATGAGATCACTTTTCTCTGGTGTGGCAGGACTGAAGACCCACCAGACCAGAATGGACGTTATCGGTAACAATATCGCAAACGTAAACAGTACGGCATACAAGTCCCAGAGCATGGTATTCAATGATCTGCTCTATCAGCAGACGCAGGCGGCGTCCGGCGCGAATGCGACCACGGGGCGCGGCGGCATCAACCCCAGACAGATCGGTCTGGGCGCCAAGACCGGCGCGATCTCCACGGCGATCACGCAGCAGGGTTCCGCACAGTCTACCAACAACCCGTGGGATGTGATGATTGAGGGCGAGTCCTTCTTCATCGTCAGCGACGGTTCCCAGAATTTCTTTACAAGAGACGGTTCCTTCACCGTGGACGGCGCGGGCAATCTGGTTATGTCCAGCACGGGCTTCACGGTTATGGGCTGGCAGGTAGACCCCGAGACGGGCGAAGTCAGATCCGACGTGGTATCGGCGCTGCGCATCATGAGCCCCGAGAACATGAGGGCGGAACCTGAGGCGACGACGATGGCCTACATGGACGGTATCCTCGACAAGACCGATACTTCCATCAACAGCACGGCGGGCGCGGTGCGCACGATGACGATCTACGACGCGCAGGGCTACAAGTACACGGTGAAATTCAGCGTGCACGGCACGGGCAGCGACGACGAGTTCCGCATCCAGCTGGACGATATTCAGGATGAGAACGGCGTATCTCTGGTGGAGAAGTACGGGCTGGAGAATATTGAGCAGATTGCGCAGTTCGGTTCGACGGATAATAACGAGATAATACAGAAATACCCTATTGACGAATCAAAGGTATCTTTCGACGAGACGAGCAAGACTTATACTCTTAAAAAGTCGTTGGAAGAGATGCTGGATGGCTACAGCAAAAATAGCCTGTTAGTGGCGGCCGGCAATAAGGTTAAGGTAGTTAAAGATAATAAAGGTACGGAATTTGCAGAGACTGATCCCAATCAGGATTATAAAACAACGGATACCGTGTACTTAAAGGGCAGCGTAACGCTGACAGACGCGCAGTTGGAGGCGGAACCCTACAATTTTATCAAAGGTTCGGACGGCACATGGTATAAAAAAAGCAATACAGAGGGCGCTCTGGGAGAAGCAATTACGGCTGTTGACTGGGCAGGACTGTTAAAATTTGACGGTGTGACGATCTCGTCGGCGACGATGGGGGAGGACGGCCTTAAGGTGGAGTTCTTGGCAGAATGTAAGCCTAAAGAAAATGTGTCCTATAATGTGAAGGATAATAACTTTGGTTTGTCTCTGGTATATCCTACGGATGAGAAGGCGATTTTGGAACAAGTATTCCAGTTCGAGGATGGCGACGGCAAGACCTACAGCATCGATTATATTGCACCCGACGGTTCCGCGCAGATTAAGACTGTAGAGAACAACAAGGGCAACCATATTTATTTCGACCACGATACGGGCGCTTTTTCCTACATCGGTAGCCAGGGCAGCGACACAGCAATGCTGACTTTTAGTGATTCAGCCTCCAGTCTGGACGGCACCAATGTTAATCTCTCCCAGTTCAGCGACGTGGAGATCGACTTCTCCTCCGTCATCAACTTGGGCAACGGCGGCAAGTGCACACTGGAGATGGTGAACGGCTCCAAGGAGAACAGCACCATCGGCTCCGGCCGCAAGGTGGGTGAGCTGAGCAGCGTGGAGATCGGCCAGGACGGCACCATCACGGCGTCCTACGACAACGGCCTCACCAAGACACTCTGCAAGATCGCGGTGGCGGAGTTCGCCAATGCGTCCGGTCTCGCGAAAGCGGGCAACAACCTCTACTCCACGACACAGAACTCCGGCGAGTTCGACGGCGTGGGCGTGGACATCACGGCGAGCGGCGGCCAGATGACCTCCGGCGTGCTCGAGATGAGTAACGTCGACCTGTCCTCGGAGTTCACCACAATGATCACCACCCAGCGTGGTTTCCAGGCGAACAGCCGTATCATCACGGTTTCCGATACGATGCTCGAGGAGCTCGTAAATCTGAAGAGATAAGCATTTGACATGAGAAACCCTTCCGCAATCCGCGGAGGGGTTCTTTTTTGGAAAAAATTTTTTTTGTATTTTCCTCCTATATGTGGTAGAATATATAAGCTACTACAGCGGCGCGCGCAAAAGCGCCTATCCTTTCGGAGAATGCTATGATCGAAGTTACTAAGATAAACGGCGTCAAAATCCTGGTCAATCCGGATCTGATCGAACTGGTTGAGGAGACGCCGGATACGGTTTTGACGCTCACGACGGGGCGGAAAATAATTGTCAAAGAGAGTAGACAAGAAGTGAAAAATTTAGTAAAATCGTATAGAAAGGATATTTTTGCAGATTAGTGTAAAGTGGGTACATACGTATGGATATTGCTTCAGTTATCGGTTTAGTGGCATGTATGGTACTGATGGTATTCGGTATCGTATTCGATAAGGATACGGGTGTAAATTTCGCCCTTATGCCGCGATTCTTGGATGTGCCGTCGGTGTTGATCACCTTCGGCGGTTCTTTCATGTGTATCCTTGCCAGCTATAAGCTGCCGGATTTCCTCGGGGGACTCAAGAGCTTTAAGCTGGTATTCAAGATGGCGTCGATGAACGTCTCCGAGATTATCCAGAAGATTATAGATCTCTCCAACGTCGCGCGTAAAGAGGGCCTGCTCTCCCTGGAGGAAGCGGCCAGCGAGATCGACGACGATTTCCTCAAGAAGGGGATTCTGCTTGTCGTGGACGGCACGGATCCCGAGCTTGTGCGCGCCATCATGGAGACGGAGCTGGCCAGCATGGAGGGCCGGCACAAGGATAAGATCGGTTTCTGGGAGAATCTGGGTTCCATGGGTCCTGCCTGGGGTATGATCGGTACCCTGATCGGACTGGTAAACATGCTGGCCGACCTGTCGGATTTCGCATCCATCGGCCCGAACATGGCGGTCGCCCTGATTACGACGCTGTACGGTTCCATTCTGGCGAACTGGATCTGCGCGCCCGTGGCTACCAAGCTGAAGGGCAAGAACGACGAAGAGATGATGGTGAAGGAGATAGAAGTCGAGGGACTTCTGTCCATTCAGGCGGGCGAAAACCCCCGCGTCATAGAGGAGAAGCTGAAATCCTTCTTAGCGCCCGGCGACAGAAAGTCTCAGGGTGATGATGCCGGAGGTGAGGCTGATGGCGAATAGAAAGCCTGACGAACCCAAGAAGGGCGCGCCCGCGTGGCAGAGCACCTTCGCCGATCTGATGAACCTGTTACTCTGCTTCTTCGTGCTGCTCTTCGCGATGTCGAGCATCGACGAGGATAAGCAGGAACAGATCATCGCCTCTTTCAACAATATGTTTTCCGTCTTCGACGGCGGCGCCACTGCCATCGGCGACGGCATGCTGATCAGCAATGGCGTCAGTCAGCTCAACGAGCTGGATCAGTACATCAACAGCACCGGCAAGATGGACGAAGAGGGTGAGATTGTCGACGACAATCTGGCCAACGCCCAGGAGCAGCTGGAGGAAGCCCAGATGGAGGAGTCCGAGCAGCTGGCCGAGAAGATACAGGAAGCCGTCGACGAGGAGGAGATGGGAAGCGAGATCGACATCGATTTCACGGCGCAGTACGTCCAGCTCACCTTGAAGGGCGGAATCCTCTTTGACTCCGGCAGCGTGGAACTGAAGCCGGAGGCGCTGCCCGTATTGGATCAGGTGGGCGTCATCCTGCAGCGGTACGCGGAGGGGACCATCGAGATCGAGGGGCACACGGACAACGTGCCCATGTCGGGAGCCAAGTACTCCAACAACGACGAGCTGAGCTCGGGCCGCGCGCTGTCGGTTTTCGACTATCTGCTGTCGGTCACGGATCTGGATCCGGCCATGGTCAAGCACGCGGGCAGAGGCGAATACGTGCCGATCGCGGACAATTCCACGCCGGAGGGCAGGAGCCGCAACAGGCGCGTCGAGATCAAGATATATAACTCTCTCAGTTCTTATTAGAGAGACTGCAGATAAGATGTGTATAAAGGAGAAGGTTCAGACATGAAGAAAAATCTGATTTCCATTATCATTCTGGCGCTTTTGATCGTCAATATCGTGCTGACCGCCATTATGATGTTCAGCGTGGTGAGCTCTTCGAGAAAGACCGCGGCGCTGGTGGACAACATCGCGACAGCCCTGAATCTGGAGCTGACCGCGGGCGGCGAGGAGGCCGAGGTGGAAGAGGCCGTTCCGATGTCCGATATCGCCATCTACACGATCGCGGACAAGATGACGATACCGCTGAAGATTGAGGTCGACGCGGAGGGCAAGGAGCAGCAGCACTACTTTATCGCCAGTGTGACGCTCTCCATGAATACCAAGGCCGACGGCTACAAGGACTACGGCGAGACGATGGCGGACAGGGAGAGCCTGATCAAGAGCGAGATCGAGGAAGTCATCCAGTCCCACACGGTCGATGAGGCGCGGAACAATCAGGATCAGATCAGAGATGAGATACTGGCGAAGATACAGACCATGTTCGATTCGGAGTTCGTCTTCGACGTCTCCTTCAGTGACACTATGATTCAATAATGCCATTGCTACAGTAGTGCCGCAGGAGGTGAACTTTCGTGGGAGAGGTACTGTCTCAAAGTGAGATTGATAATCTGCTCGCTGCCCTGAGCAGCGGTGAATTAGACGCAGATGACATGGGAGATTCCAGCGACAAGCAGGTCAAGAACTATGACTTTAAAAGGCCTACCAAGTTCTCGAAGGAACACCTGCGAACGCTGGAGATCATATATGAGCACTACGGGCGGCTCCTATCCACGAGCCTTCCGATTTACTTAAGAAAAAATGTACAGATTTCCGTGGCGAGTTCCGAGACGGTTATCTTCTCGGAGTTCACGAACGCCCTCTCCAATCCGGTGATTCTGGGCATCGTCAATTTTCAGCCTCTCGGCGGCACGATCCTGATCGAGCTCGCGGCGCAGCTGGGATACGCGATGATCGACAGGATGCTGGGCGGCGCAGGGGAGCCGCTGGAGAAGAACAGGGACTTTACGGAGATCGAGATGACGATCATAGAGAAGATGATGGTGGTGTGCATGCAGCTCATGCGCGAACCCTGGAGAAACGTCGTCGACACGAACCCGGTGATGGAGCGTATCGAGACGAACTCCCAGTTTGCACAGGTCATCGCCCCCAACGACATGATAGCGATCGTCACGCTGAACATGAAGATAGGCGACGTAGAGGGCTTCATGAATGTCTGCCTCCCGTTCTTCACGCTGGAATCCATCATGGATAAGCTGAATACCAAGTACTGGTATGCGACTTTGCAGGAGCAGAAGGAGGAGGATCTGGAGGAGTACATCGAGGCGCTCATCCGGAGAGTGGATGTTCCGGTCAAGGCAGTGCTTGGCAGCGCGAAGGTTTCGGTCAACGACTTCGTCAACCTGCAGGTGGGGGACATCATACGGCTCGGCACCGATATCAAGGACGATCTTGAGGTCTATGTCGGAAATATCAAGAAATTCACCGCTTTACCGGGTTCAAGCAAGGACAAATACGCCGTGCGTGTAACGTCGGTAATCAGAGAGGGGGAATAGAAAAGCATGGACGGAATGTTATCACAGGATGAAATAAATGCGCTCCTGAGCGGTATGGATGCATCGGGTGACAGCGGGGATTCCGGGGCGTCGGCGGCGCCGGCGCCGAACAGCGACGCGCTGTCGGACATCGAGAAGGACGCCGTCGGAGAGGTTGCCAATATCAGCATGGGCTCCTCGGCCACGACGCTGTACTCCCTGGTCAACCGCAAGGTCAACATCACGACGCCGGTCGTCACGGTGGCTACCTGGGACAGCGTACTGCAGGACTATGAGAAACCGTGTGTGTTTATTCAGATCAAATATACGGTAGGGTTGGACGGCTCCAATATCCTCGTGCTGAAGGAGCACGATGTGAAGGTCATCACCGACCTGATGATGGGCGGCGACGGCAGCAATACGGACGGAGAACTCTCGGAGCTGCACCTGAGCGCGATCTCCGAGGCGATGAACCAGATGATGGGCTCCTCGGCGACTTCGCTCTCCACGATGCTTGGCAAGATGATCGATATCAGCCCGCCGGAGGCGAGCCTGGTGGATCTGACGGCGTTTAAGTCGGGCGGGGACATAGCACCGTTCCTCTCCGGGGAATTCGTCAAGATCGCGTTCCGTATGCAGATCGACGAACTGGTGGATTCCACAATTATGCAATTATATCCTATGGACTTTGCGAAAGAATTGTGCGATACTTTCTTAAAGAACCAGTTGGGAGAAGAGCCGGAACCGGAGCCGGCGCCACAGGCGGCTCCGACACCCGCACCGGCCGCACAGCAGGCGGCTCCGCCGCCGGCAGCAGCGCCCGCGCCGCAGATGGCGCCCCAGATGGATATGAGCCAGATGGGCATGGGAATGCCGCAGATGCAGATGATGCCGCAGATGCAGATGATGCCGCAGATGCAGATGATGCCGCAGATGCAGCCGAACATGAATATGAATATCCAGCCAGCGCAGTTCCAGAGTTTTTCCAACGATTTCAATCCGGCGCAGGTGCAGGAAAATATCGGACTGATCAAGGATGTCCCGCTGGAGGTCACAGTGGAACTTGGCAGGACGTCGAAGCCGATATCGGATATTCTGGACTTCTCGCCGGGCACGATCATAGAGCTCGACAAGATTGCCGGCGAACCGATCGACGTGCTGGTGAACGGCAAGTTTGTCGCGAAGGGCGAGGTAGTTGTAATCGAAGAAAGCTTTGGCGTTCGAGTAACCGAAATTGTCAAATAAGTGATAGAAGAGGAGAAGAGAGATGGCAAAGAATATTTTGATTTGTGACGATGCAGCATTCATGCGTATGATGATCAAGGACATCCTGACCAAGAACGGTTACAATGTGGCCGGAGAAGCCGAGAACGGCGCAAAGGCTGTCGAGAAATACAACGAGTTGAAGCCGGATCTGGTTCTGATGGATATCACGATGCCCGAGATGGACGGTATTCAGGCGCTTAAGAAGATCAAAGAGTCGGATCCCGGCGCGATGATTATCATGTGTTCCGCGATGGGACAGCAGGCGATGGTTATCGAATCCATACAGTCCGGCGCGAAGGACTTTATCGTAAAACCCTTCCAGGCCGACCGTGTGTTGGAGGCTGTCAAAAAGGTAGTGGGATAATGATACTTGCGGTATCGGGGAGAGCCGACTCCTATATACAGTTCGTCACGGTACTGCTCCTGTTTTTGTTCGTGCTGTTAATTACCTACTGGGTGACGAAGTGGACCGCCGGATACCAGAAGAGCCGGGGCGGCAGCACCAATGTGGAGGTTCTGGAGACGGTCAGGCTGGCCAACAACAAGTATGTCCAGATTATCCGCACGGGCAGAAAATATCTGGCGGTGGCGGTCTGCAAGGACACCGTCACCATGCTGACGGAGATCCCGGAGGAAGATTTGGCGCTTTCGGGCGGGAGTGCGCGCGGAAGCGGCAGCTTCAAGGACGTTCTGGAGAGAATACAGGACAAGAATTTCCTGAAAAAAGAAGATGGACGAGACGAATGAAAAAGTTGTTATCCGGATATCATTTGGCGAGAGTGATATGCCTGCTGTTAGTGGCAGGCATATTGTGTCTTAGCCGGACGACTACGGTGCTTGCGTCCTCCGCGGACACCCCCTACAGGGACACAAACCTGACGGGAACGACGGATGAGAGGACCAACGAGCGCGAGCCGGGCGCGTCTCAGAACGCGGACGAGCTCGCGGAACCGAATATAGCCAACACCGTGACGATCACGTTCGGTGACGACAACGGGAGTGTGAACGGCGCGCTGCGCATTCTGATCATTCTCACGCTGATCGCCGTCGCGCCGACGCTGCTCATCATGATGACCTCGTTTACCAGGATTATCATTGTCCTGCACTTTACGAGACAGGCTCTCAACACACAGACGGCGCCGCCTAACACAGTACTGATAGGCATTGCGCTCTTTTTGACGTTCTTTATCATGCAGCCAACCTTTACGGCGGTCTACACGGAGGCGGTCGCGCCCTACGAGGCGGGGGAGCTGGAGACGGAGGAGGCGCTGGAGAAGGCGGCCGTTCCGATCAGACAGTTTATGTACAAGCAGACGCTCAAGAAGGACGTCAGCCTCTTTATGGAGATCAACCGCCAGGAGTGGAACGGGGAGCTGGACGACATTCCGATGAGCGTGCTGGTGCCGAGCTTTATCATCAGCGAGCTGCGGAGCGCCTTCGTGATAGGATTTCTGATTTATATACCGTTTATTGTGATCGATATGGTGGTCGCCTCGACGCTGATGAGTATGGGTATGATGATGCTGCCGCCGACGACGATCTCCATGCCGTTCAAGATCCTGCTGTTTGTGCTGGCGGACGGCTGGTATCTGATCATTAAGGGTCTGGTGGAGAGCTTCCACTACTGACCGGGAGGAAAGTATGACTATAGATGACGTCACTGCCGTGGCCGAGACGGCGATTTTTACAATTATCAAATGCGCGGCGCCGCTTCTTCTGGTTTCCCTGTGCGTAGGCCTGATCGTCAGCATTTTCCAGACGGTCACGTCCATTCAGGAGCAGACGCTGACCTTTATACCGAAGATACTGGCGATTTTCCTCGCGCTGATCCTGATGGGGCACTGGATCATGAATAACATGGTGGAGTACATGACCGGTTTGTGGATGGATTTCAGCGCTTATCTCAGTTAGAAGCGGGAACCGGCATGATCGATATTACGTTTACTTACGCGGATTTGGAATTTTATTTGCTGGTGCTGGTGCGCATCACCTGCTTCGTCTACGCCGCGCCCTTCTTCTCGATGGACGGCGTGCCGCGCCGGGTGAAGGTGGGCTTCAGCATTTTTCTGGCCTATCTGATCTACACGGCCGTAGATCGCAACGAGATTGTATACAATACGCTGTTGGGGTACGCGGTCATCGTCATGAAGGAGGCGCTGACGGGCTTCCTGATCGGCTGGGGCGCACAGCTGTGCACGGCGGTTGCGTCATTCGCGGGAAGCATCGCGGACATGGAGATCGGCATCTCGATGGTGTCTCTGATGGACCCGACGACCAGACAGCAGACGACGTTCACGGGCGTGTTTTACCAGTATATTTTTATGCTGTTTCTGATTTTTACGGGCATGTACCAGTACCTTCTGCAGGCGCTGATCGACAGCTTCGATCTGATACCGGTCAACGGGGCGGTGTTTAAGTCGGAGTCTCTGGTTGAGTCCCTGGTCACGTTTCTGGGGGATTACATTACGATGGGATTCCGCATTATCCTGCCGATCTTCTGCACGATGATCCTCCTGAACGCCATTCTCGGCGTTCTCGCGAAGATATCGCCGCAGATGAACATGTTTGCGGTGGGTATGCAGCTCAAGGTGCTTGTGGGGCTGGGAATTTTGTTCCTGACGGTCGGTATGCTGCCGCAGGCGGCCGACTATGTGTTTGTGGAGATGAAGAGAATGATCGTATCTTTTGTGGAGGGTATGACATGATCTTGACATACAACCTTCAGTTTTTTGCCAAGGACGGACCGGGCGGAGAGAAGACGGAGGAGCCTACATCCAAGAAGCTGACCGACGCCCGCAAGGAGGGGCAGGTCGCCAAGAGCAAGGAGATCACCAACGCTTTTGAACTTCTGGCCTTCTTCGGAACGGTCTATTTCTGGGTGCAGTACATGGGGACGTTCTTTGTCGGCGACATGTACGATATCTACACGCAGATACCCGAGTATGTCAAAATGTACGACGGGCATATACAGAGCCAGACTTTCAGCGCGCTGTTCGTGCAGTCGATGCTGCGGATTCTCCTGATTATGGCGCCGTTTCTGGCGGTCGGCTTTTTCGTGTCGTTCGTGACGAACGTGATACAGGTCAAGTGGCAGATTACGACGAAGCCGCTGCAGCCCAAACTCAGCAAGCTGAATCCGATCAACGGCTTTAAGCGCTTTTTTTCCGTGAATTCCCTGATGGAGCTTGTGAAGTCGATTCTCAAGATCGGGCTGGTGGCCTACGTGGTGTACTCTTATCTCAAAAAGAATATGCCGCCGCTCTACCAGTTCTACGGGCTGTCCCTGCAGCAGGGCATCATGACGGTCGGCACGCTCGTGGTGGAGCTGGGACTGCGGATTTCGCTTTTCTATATGATCATCGCGCTTCTCGACTGGGTTTACCAGAAGGTGAAGTTCAAGAACGACATGAAGATGACCAAACAGGAAGTGAAGGACGAGTACAAGAACCAGGAGGGAGATCCGCAGATCAAGGGCAAGCAGCGTCAGAGGATGCAGGAGGCTTCCAGAAGACGTATGATGCAGCAGCTGCCGCAGGCGGATGTGGTTATCACGAACCCGACGCACTACGCGGTGGCGATCAAGTATGATCAGGATCTCTACGACGCGCCCTATGTGGTGGCCAAGGGAGCCGATTATCTGGCGCAGAAGATCAAGGAAGAGGCGAAGGAACACCACATCGAGATCGTGGAGAACAAGCCGCTGGCGCGTATGCTCTACGCCAACGTGGATGTGGGCGGCGTCGTCCCGCCGGAGCTGTATCAGGCGGTGGCGGAGGTGCTCGCCTTCGTATATCACCTGCAGGGCAAGGTATAACCGGAGCGGACTGCGGGCAGTAATTTGAAGGAAAGTTTGAAGGAAAGGAGGAGAAGCGTATGGGAAATCTGAAGAAGGCCGATATAGGCGTCACCGCCTATGTGCTCGCGGCGTTTGTCATGCTGATCGTGCCGATCACCTCGGGGCTTCTGGACGTGCTGCTGGCGTGCAATATCGCCGTGGCGTTCACGGTTATGTTCGGCTGCATGTTCGCCGAGGATGTGCTGAAAATGTCCTATTTCCCGACGATCCTCCTCTTCACGACGATTTTCAGGATCGCGCTGAACGTCTCCTCGACGAGACTGATCCTGACGACGGGCGATCCGGGCAACGTGGTCCGCACCTTCGGACAGTATGTGGGCGGCGGCGATCTCGTCATCGGCGTCATCGTCTTCATCATTCTGATCCTGGTGCAGTTCATGATTATCAACAAGGGTTCCGAGCGTGTGGCCGAGGTGACGGCGAGATTTACGCTGGACGCCATGCCCGGTAAGCAGATGGCCATCGACGCGGACTTGAACACGGGCGCGATCAACGACGCGGAGGCCAAGAGACGCCGCGACAAGATTCAGGAGGAGGCCAGCTTCTTCGGTTCCATGGACGGTGCCGTGAAGTACGTCAAGGGAGACGCCACGGCCGGCCTGATCATCACCTTTGTCAACATCATCGGCGGTATCGCCATGGGAATGTGGCGCCGCGGCATGGAGATGAGCGACGCGCTCTCGACCTACACGATCCTGACCATCGGCGACGGACTGGTGAGCCAGATTCCGTCTCTGCTGATCTCACTCTCCACCGGTATTCTCGTCACCAAGGGTTCCAAGGACGCGGACTTCGGCACGGTGCTGATCAGCCAGCTGTTCGGGACGCCGAAGGTGCTCTATCTGGTGGGAGCGGTGATTGCGGGGCTGGGGATTGTCACCCCGCTCAACACGGTCGTGTTCGTGGGACTGGGCATCGTCTTTATCGTGGTCGGCCGGGTGATGGCCGGCACCATCGAGACGGCGGAGATCGAGCACGAGGCGGACGAGGAGGAGGCAGCGGCGGAGGAGATCCGGCAGCCGGAGAACGTCACGTCGCTTCTGCAGGTGGATCCCATCGAGCTGGAGTTCGGCTACGGCATCATACCGCTGGCCGACGTCAACCAGGGCGGCGACCTTCTGGACCGCGTCGTCATGATCAGGCGGCAGATAGCGCTGGAGCTCGGTACTGTGGTGCCGATTATTCGTCTGCGTGATAACATACAGTTGAATCCGAACCAATATATTATTAAAATAAAAGGCGTACAGGTCAGTGAGGGCGAGATCCTCTTCGATCACTACATGGCGATGAATCCGGGCTATGTGGAGGAGGAGATCACGGGTATTCCGACCTTCGAGCCTTCCTTCCACCTGCCGGCGATCTGGATCACGGAGGGACAGCGGGAGCGCGCGGAGAGCATGGGTTACACTGTGGTCGATCCGCCGTCCATCATCGCGACCCATCTGACCGAGATTATCAGGCAGTACATCGCGGAGCTTCTGACGAGGCAGGATGTACAGAACCTGATCAACAACCTGAGAGAGTCCAACCCCTCGCTGGTGGAGGAACTTTTCCCGAAGCTGCTTGGGCTGGGTGAGATACAGAAGGTGCTGCAGAATCTGCTGAAGGAAGGCGTCTCCATCAGGGATCTGCTGACGATCTTCGAGACGCTTGCGGACTATGCGACGACGACGAGAGACACCGATATCCTGACGGAATATGTCAGACAGAGCCTGAAGAGGGCGATTTCCGGCAAGTTCTTCCCGACCGGCGAGACGACCAGCGTGGTGACGCTGGATCCGAAGCTGGAGCAGGAGATCATGGCCAGCGTGAAGCAGACGGAGCAGGGGGCTTATCTGACCCTCGATCCCGCCAAGACCAAGGCGATCATGGACTCCGTCGGCGCGGAGACGAAGAAGCTGGAGGATCTGGGCAGGATGCCGATCGTGATCACGTCGCCGATTGTGAGAGTGTACTTTAAGAAGCTGACGGAAGATTACTACAAGGATCTGATCGTCGTATCTTACAATGAAGTGGAATCCAACATTGAATTACAGTCTGTTGGGATGGTGACAGCATAATGATAATCAAGAAATTTACCGCAAAAACCGAGAAAGAGGCAGTGGAGAACGCCAAGAAGGAGCTGGGCGACGGCGTTGTGGTCATGAACGTCAAGGACGTCAAGGCGAAAGGCTTTTTCTCCTTCCTGAAGCCGCATCTGACGGAGGTGACCGTGGCGCTGGAGGAGGAGAGCGAGCGATACACGGCGGCGGTGTCTGCCATCAACAGCGTAATCGCCTCCAGTGAGAAGAAGGAGGAGGCGGCGCAGGCCTCTCCCGCTCCCGCGGCGGAGAACCGGGAGGCGGCCGCGAAGGGGAACAGCAGCGCGATCGAGGAGAAGCTGGACAGTCTGCAGTACCTGCTGGAGCAGCAGCTGCAGAAGCCCGAGGAGCCGAAGGAGACCGGGGAAGAGAAGAAGGAGCAGAAGGAAGAGACGGAGATCGACCGCTTCATGAAGCTTCTGCACAATACGATGCTGGACAATGAGGTGGATGAGAAGTACGCGCAGGATATCATCGGGGAGATCGCGCAGGTCAACAAGCCGAATATGCCCTTCGACTATGCGCTCGCCAACATCTACCAGAAAATGATACTGAAATTCGGTATGCCGAGCTGCATCACACCGGCCCAGAAAGGAATCAAGATGGTGTTCTTCCTCGGGCCGACGGGCGTGGGTAAGACGACGACCATCGCCAAGATCGCGTCGATTTTCCGGGTGGATCAGAAGAAAAAGGTGGCGCTTCTGACCGCGGACACCTACCGCATCGCGGCGGCGGAGCAGCTTCGGACTTACGCGAACATTCTGGAGGTGCCCTTCCGCATCATCTACACCGTGGAGGAGATCGAGAAGGCGATGGAGGATTTCCGCGACTACGATTACATTCTGGTGGACACGGCGGGACATTCCCACCAGAACAGCGCGCAGAAGGAGAGCATGAACAAGTTCATTCACTCCGTGGACGGCAAGGCGGAGAAGGAAGTGTACCTTGTCCTCAGCGCGACGACGAAATACCGCGATCTGATCAGTATAGCGGACGCGTACAAGGAGATGACGGACTTCAAGCTGATCTTCACGAAGCTGGACGAGACGACGACGCTGGGGAATCTGCTCAATCTCAGGTTATATACGGATGCGGAGCTTTCCTATGTGACTTACGGACAGAATGTGCCGGACGATATCGAGGAATTTAACCCGCAGCGCACGGTGAAGAGATTACTCGGGGGAAAGAACTAAGGAGGAGGCCTCATGGATCAGGCTGAACAATTAAGGAATATCATCAAGGCAGGCAGCCAGCCGCAGCGCCCTCTGGCCAGAGTCATCACCGTGACGAGCGGCAAGGGCGGCGTGGGCAAATCCAACACGGCGATCAATCTGGCAATCCAGTTCCGCAAGATGGGACAGCGCGTGATTATACTCGACGCGGATTTCGGGCTGGCGAACATCGAGGTTATGTTCGGGGCGGTTCCTAAACATAACTTGTGTGATTTAATATATCAGGGCAAGAACATCAAGGAGATTATCACCTGGGGACCGATGGAGGTGGGCTTTATCTCCGGCGGCTCCGGCATAGCGGGCATGTCCAACTTAAGCAAGGATTACCTGAATTACATCATCCAGAATCTGGTGGAACTGGACGAGATGGCGGACACGATCATTGTGGATACGGGGGCAGGCATTTCCGACGCCGTTCTCGAATTTCTGGTGGCGAGCGGAGAGATTCTTCTGGTGACGACGCCGGAACCGACCTCCATCACGGATTCCTACTCGCTCTTAAAGGCGCTGAGCAGACATCCCCGGTACTCGCCGGAGGCATCGCAGATCAAGGTGCTCGCCAACAAGGTGTTCGGGGAGGCCGAGGCCGAGGCGCTCTATGAGAAGCTGGAGGCCGTGGTGGGCAGATATCTGAAAATGCCGATCACGTATCTCGGCATGATCCCGCAGGACACGCAGCTGGCGAAGGCCGTGATGCAGCAGATGCCGGTGTCCCTGGACAATCCGAGGGCGAGGTCGGCCGTGGCTTACGAGGCGATCGCGGCGAAACTGATGAACAAGGAACTCGCCTCCAATGTGACGAGGCGCGGCATGGCGGCATTTTTCTCGCACATCATATCCAAGAGATAGAGAAGCCGCCTGCAGAGAGGGAGGGACAGAATGGCCAATCTTTTATCGAAGTATGTGACGCCGGGCAGCCGTGTGGATCTGCAGGAGGCGGAGCGCATGAGGGACGAGGGCGCCGAGGGGCGCAAGAGCTATCAGAGCCGGGTGCTCGACGTCATCTCCGAGGACAGGGTGGAGATCGCCATGCCGATGGAGAAATCCAAGCTGATCCTGCTGCCCGTGGACGGGGAGTATGACCTGTACTTTTACTCCGACAGCGGCCTGTATCAGTGCTATGCGCGGATCGTTGACCGCTATAAAAATAACAGCCTTTATGTTTTGGTGTTTGATCTGATCAGCAACCTGCGCAAGCACCAGAGAAGGGAATATTACCGTTTCAGCTGCGCCCTGGAGATGAGTTCCAGAGAGCTGCAGGAGGAGGAAGAGGCCGCTCTTTCGGGAGAAGGCGGCAGAATCCTGATGCCGCAGCTGCCCCTGAAGAGCAGCGTCATCGTGGACATCAGCGGCGGCGGACTCAGATTTGTGGCGAATTACGCCTACGAGCTCCAGAGCCTGATCCTGTGCAGATACAATCTGACGGTGGCCGGCGAGAACAAGGAGTACAATCTGATCGGCAAGGTGCTGAGCGTGCGGGAGCTGGAAAATCGCAAGGGAGTATTTGAACACAGGGTTCAGTATGTCAATGTGGACGACGCCGAGCGGGAGGAGATCATCAGGTATATCTTTGATGAGGAGCGCCGGACGCTGAAGAATCTGAAGGGAGAATAGTAGGAGAGGCGAGAATATGGATAAGAAAAAAATATTGGTCGTTGACGACTCTGCACTCATGAGAAGAGTGCTCTGTGATATAATCGAGAGTGATGAGAGATTCCAGGTGGCGGACCGCGCCGTCAACGGAGTGGAAGCGCTGGATCTTCTGACGAGAAAGACCTACGACGCGGTGGTGCTGGACGTCAATATGCCGCAGATGAACGGCCTGGAGCTGCTCAAGGAACTCCAGAAGCGCAAGATCTCGGTTCGGGTCATGATGGCGAGCACGGACACGAAGGAAGGGGCCAAGACGACGCTGGACGCGTTGGAGTTGGGCGCGTTGGATTTCGTACATAAGCCTAACAACGCGATGGACTGCCGGACGGACGTCTTCAAGGACAAGATCCTGAGCACGCTCTCGGCGGTGGTCGAATCCAGAATTTCCTCCTTCGGCAAGCCTTTTACGATGGAGGATCTGAAGACTTCCAAGAAGGTTGTGGAGCTTGTCAGCAGGCACGCCTCCGCGGTGGCGGGCAACCGGATCGTGGCGCTCGCGAGCTCGACGGGCGGACCGAAGGCACTGCAGTCGGTGATCCCGAGACTGCCGAAGAATCTGAAGGCGCCCGTGGTCATCGTACAGCACATGCCGGCGGGCTTCACCGCATCCTTGGCCGAGCGGCTGGACTCCTTGAGCGAGGTTCACGTCAAGGAGGCCGCGGAAGGGGACGTCCTGGAGGCGGGAACGGTGTACATCGCCATGGGCGGCAAGCATCTGAACGTTCAGACTTCGGCGGGCAAGTGCACGATCCACTACACGGAGCAGCCCACCAGGGAAGGCGTCAGACCGTGCGCCAACTACATGTACGAGTCTCTGATGGACAGCCGGTTCGACAATGTCGTCTGCGTTGTCATGACGGGTATGGGCGCGGACGGCACGGAAGGAATCAAACATCTGAAAGAAAAGAAAAAGGTTCATGTAATTGCGCAGGAGGCGAGCACCTGCGCGGTGTACGGTATGCCGAAGAGCGTCGTGAACGCGGGGCTGACGGATCAGATCGTACCGCTTGACCAGATCGCACAGGAAATCATAATGAACGTGGGGGTAAAATAACATGGATGTAAGTCAGTATCTCGAAATTTTCCTTGATGAAACAAGTGAACATCTGCAGAACCTGAATACGCAGATCCTCTCATTGGAACAGGACCCGGGCAATATGGACACCATCAATGAGATCTTCCGTGCGGCTCATTCCCTGAAGGGCATGGCGGGTACGATGGGCTACAAGAGAATGCAGAACCTGACCCATGATATGGAGAATGTGTTCTCGGAGGTCCGCAACGGCAACATTACCGTGAAGGCGGGCATGATCGACGTGCTGTTCCAGTGCCTGGACGCTCTGGAGGAGTACACGACCAATATCCGCGAGAATGCTGACGAGGGAACGAACGATAACGAGCCGCTCATCAAGCAGCTCAACGACATATTGAACGGCGGAGAAGGCGGGGAGGATGCGGCCGCAAAGCCCGCGGAGAAGGCGGCGGCGCCCGCGGCGGCTGCGGAGAGCAGCGGCGATCACGGCGATAAGAAGTGGCTCGACATCAAACTCGGCGATTCCGAGAGAAGCGTGTTAAAGGGCGCGATCGAGGAGGGCAAGAAGGTGTACGGCCTGACCGTCAAGGTGCAGGAATCCTGCATCCTGAAGGCGGCGAGAGCATTCCTGGTGTTCAAGGCGATCGAGGAGACCAGCGAAATTCTCCTCTCCAACCCCTCCGCGCAGGATATTGAAGACGAGAAATTCGAGCTGGATTTCAGCCTGATCGTTATCTCCGGGGCGGAGCTGGATCAGGTGATCGCCGCGGCGAAGAACGTGTCCGAGATTGAGGACGTCATCGGCGGCGTGGTCGATCCTGACGGCGCGCCTGCTGCCACGGAGGAAGCGGAACCCGCCAAGGAGGAGACGAAACCCGCGGAGGTACAGAAGCCGGAACCCGCGGCGGCGCCTGCGGCGAGCAAGCCGGCAGCGTCCGCGTCCGGCGGCAAGAAGAACGACGAGAAGAAACCGAGCGCAGGCAAGCCGGTTGTCAACAGAACCGTCAGAGTGGACATCGAGAAGCTGGATACGCTGATGAATCTGGTGAGCGAGCTGATTATCGCCAAGAACTCCCTCGTGGCGGCGTCGGCGGCGTCCGGCACCTCCAGCACGGCGGTGAACGAGCAGATCGAGTATCTGGAGAGCGTTACCACATCCCTGCACGAGTCGGTCATGAAGGTGCGCATGGTGCCCATCGAGAGCACGGTGAGCAAATTCCCGCGCATGGTCCGCGATCTGCAGAAGAAGCTTGGCAAGAAGATGGAGCTGTATATGTCCGGTGAGGAGACGGAGCTTGACCGCACCGTGGTGGACGAGATCGGCGATCCGCTGATGCACCTGCTCAGAAATTCCGCCGACCACGGTCTGGAATCCGCTGAGGTCCGCAAGGAGAGAGGCAAGCCGGAGGTCGGATCGATCTTCCTCGACGCTTATCAGGACGGCAACAACGTCATCATCGAGGTGCGGGACGACGGTAACGGTATCGATACGGAAGCGGTCAGAAACAAGGCCATCGAGAAAGGCATCATCACACCCGAACAGGCGGAGAATATGAGCGAGAAGGACAGCATCGACCTGCTGTTCCACGCGGGCTTCTCCACGGCGAAGGTCGTGTCCGATGTGTCTGGCCGCGGCGTAGGTCTGGATGTAGTCAAATCCAAGATCGAGGCGCTGAGCGGTGAAGTGGAAGTCAAGAGCAAGCTCGGCGAGGGAAGTTCCTGGATTATCAGACTGCCCCTGACGCTGGCGATCATACAGGCTCTTATGGTGGATATCGGCAACGAGAAGTACGCGATCTCTCTGGGCTCCATTCAGACGATCGAGGATATCGCGCCCTCGGATGTGAAGTTCGTGCAGGCGAAGGAAGTGATCCAGCTGCGTGATCTGGTCATCCCGCTGATCCGCCTGAACGAGATTCTCGACGTGGAGAGCAAGAAGGACCCGAACGATAACCTGGTCGTTGTGGTAGTCAAGAAGGGCGACAAGCAGGCCGGTCTGGTTGTGGATGAACTGATCGGGCAGCAGGAGATCGTTATCAAGTCGCTTGGCAAATATATCAGCAAGTGCAAGATCATCAGCGGCGCTACCGTCCTCGGCGACGGCGAGGTTGCCCTGATTCTCGACGCCAACACGCTGATTTAACCGAAGGAGGGACAGTGCCATATGGATACAGAATTGAAGACAGTTGGGGAAACCAAACAGTTCATTGTGATCAAACTCGGCGATGAACAGTACGGAATTGACATCAAATATATAGACAACATCGTCAGAATGCAGCATATCACCAGAGTGCCGAAGGTGGACGCTTACCTGAAGGGCGTGATCAACCTGCGCGGCGAGGTGATTCCCGTCATGAGCATCCGCATCAAGATGGGACTGGAGCCGGACGTGGAGACGAAGTCCAGCAGAATTATCATTCTGAAGCTGGAGCAGCAGGGCATGATCGGCGTGATCGTCGACGAGGTCAAGGAGGTCGTCACGCTGGAGAGCGATCAGATTGAGAAGATGGCGTATGACTCCAAGGATGACAAGAACAGCTTCCTGTGCGGCATCGGCAAGTGCGACGGCGGACTGATCTCTCTGCTTGACCTGAATTCCGTAGTGCTTGAGAACGTTTAGGAGGTTTCACAGTGAGCGATATAACCGTGGAAAAAATGTCGGACGAATACTTCGACGTTTTGAAGGAGATAGGCAATATCGGGGCGGGCAACGCCACGACCGCGCTGGCGCAGATGATGCAGTGCAAGGTGGATATGTCCGTCCCGCAGGTCAGACTGCTGGAATTTAAAGAGATGGGCGAGATGATGGGCGGGGAAGAGACGATCATGGCCGGCATCTATCTCGGCATCGAAGGCGACATCACAGGCAGCATCATGTTTCTTCTGGAAAAGCAGGCGGCAAGACATCTCGTGGGAAAGCTGATGGGGATGCAGCCCGAAGGGGAGGAGTTCTCTGAGATGGAATTTTCCGCCCTCAAGGAAGTGGGCAATATCATCACCGGCGCATACTTAAACTCCCTGTCAACGCTGACAAATCTTGTGATCTATCCGTCTGTTCCGGATCTCACGGTGGATATGGCGGGAGCGATCCTGAGCGTCCCGGCGATCCAGTTCGGTGAATTGGGCGACAAGATGCTGTTGATCCAGACACAATTTTTCGACGAGAATGTTTTGGACGGATATTTTATTCTGGTTCCGGATCTGGATTCCTACGGCAAGATCCTGTCGGCTCTGGGAATCGCATAAGGGGAATCGCATAAAGTGTGTAACAGGAGATGTCAGATATGGGCAATTTGATAAAGGTCGGTATGGCCGATTTGAATGTGTGCGTCAGTCCTGACAGTATCACGACACTGGGTCTGGGTTCCTGCGTCGGCATCGCTATCCGGGATCCGGTCACGAAGATAGGCGGCCTGGCGCATATTATGCTGCCGGACAGCACCTCCATCCGCAATAACACCAATATTCCGAAGTTCGCGGATACAGGCATCGAGGAGCTTGTGCGCAGGGTTGTGGCCAAGGGGGCGAGCAGAGGGCGTCTGGTGGCCAAGATTGCCGGCGGCGCGCAGATGTTTGCTTTTCAGAGTAAAAATGATATGGTTCGCGTGGGCGAGCGGAACGTGCAGGCGACCAAACAGAAGCTGGCGCAGCTCAAGATCCCTATTTTGGCAGAGGATACCGGTAAGAATTACGGGCGGACCGTTATTTTCTATCCGGAGACGGGAGATTTCGTGATTCGCGCGGTGGGTAAGCCGGAGAGTGTGATCTAGCAGATTTCAGACGTGGCGGAAGGATCAGAAAGTGGATTATGAAACGGTAAATACCGACGGCGAAGCGATTGTCGCGGACGGCGCCGGTGCGGAGAATGAGAACGAAGAGAATGATGCCCGGATCGAGGCGGAGACGCCGGGAGAGCGGAAGGCCAGAGAGGAACGGGAGGCAAGAGAGCGGAAACTGCGAGCCAAAAGGCGAAGATTGATTCCGCCCTTTGTCATGCTCTCGGCGGGCGCCGTCACGAGCATCACCATGCGGATTCTGCACTATGAGACGAAGACGATGCTGATCATTCTGCTGTGCGTGCTGGTCGGTTTCTATGCGGCCGGCAGCGTGATCAAGTATATGCTCGATAAGTTCGAGGAGCAGATTGAAGCGGCCAATATGGAAGAGGGCGAAGTCATAGAGAAGGATCTCGCGGAGGAAGACGGCGCAAGAAGCAGGGCATAAGCGTTCACAAACTTGGTAAAGGATAGGCAGAGACGCATATGGACGAGACAGGCAGGAAAAAGCTCTGGGAAGAATATGCGAAGACCAGATCCCCGGAGATTAGAGAAAAGATCATATTGGAGTATGCGCCGTTGGTCAAGGTGGTAGCGGGCAGACTGAGCATGTATCTCGGGTACAATGTGGAGTATGAGGACCTGGTGAGTTACGGCGTCTTCGGGCTGATCGACGCGATCGACAAATTTGATTTCCTGAAGGACGTCAAGTTTGAGACCTATGCCAGCCTCAGAATACGCGGCGCGATCCTGGATCAGATCCGCAAGATGGACTGGATTCCGCGGACGATCAGGCAGAAGCAGAAGAAGATCGACGCTGTCATCAGGGATATAGAGACCCGGTGCGGCAGGAACGCCACGGACGACGAGATCGCCGAGGGGCTGGGTATCTCGGGGGAAGAATATCTGGACTGGCAGTCCCAGATGAAGGTTACGAACGTAGTGTCGCTCAATGAGTTCCTGGAGCAGGGCAGCGAGGTGCCCAACGAGGCGTCGCGTACCAAGAGCGAGCAGTTTGACAGTCCCGAGGAGGTTCTGGAGCGCGACGAGCTGAAGAAGAAGCTGGCGGAGTCTCTGGAGGTCCTGACGGAGAAGGAGCGCAAGGTCATCGTGCTCTACTATTATGAGGAGCTTACACTGAAGGAGATCAGCAGCATACTCGAGGTGTCGGAGTCCAGGATATCTCAGCTGCACACCAGGGCGCTGCAGAAGATGAAAGCAAAGCTGGGCAGCTACATCGGCATATTGACGGATGCGGGCAGCAGGTAGGGATTATGGGGAAAAACGGATATTTCAGATTGATCAACGGGGAGAATCAGACGGGCATACGGCTCATACCGCCGAAGGAGGGCGGCAGGCCGCTTGACATAAACGACGTCATCGAATATATGACGATGAAGGACTACGCGTGCGACCTCCCGACGCTCAGACGCGCGGTGGAGGCGTCCGCCAAAGAGGAGACGACGCTGGTCCTGGACCGGCATAAAAGATTCCCGGAGAGGGAATGTTATAAACTGACGGTCGCGCCCGACAAGATGCGGGCGAGCGCCAGGTTCTACGCGGCGTCCGAGGGCGCGGAGGACATGACTGCGGACGAGATTATGAAGGACCTGGAGGCGCAGGGCATCGTCTGCGGCGTGAAGCGGGACGCGATCGAGGCTTATGTACAGAACCGGGAGTACTGCGAGGATATTCTGCTGGCGGAGGGAGAACCCGCCGTTCAGGGAAAGGACGCCTGGATCGAATACGAATTCAATACCGACAAGAAGGCAAAGCCCACATTGAAGGAAGACGGCAGCGTGGATTTCTTTCATCTGAACATACTGAACCACTGCGCCAAAGGCGATCTTCTGGCGGTTCTGCATCCCGAGGAGAAGGGCGTGGACGGAAAAAATATTTTCGGCGAACGCTTAAGACCCGCCGACGTGAAGAAGCTGTCGTTCAAGTACGGGCAGAATATCGAGCTGTCGGAGGACGGCATGACGCTCACATCGCTGGTGGACGGTCATGTGGAGCTCGTCGAGGGGCAGGTCTTTGTCTCGGATATGCTGATTGTGGAGAATGTGGACAATTCCACCGGCAATATCGAGTATGAGGGAAGCGTGCAGGTCAACGGCAATGTGTCCACCAACTTTTCCGTCAAGGCGCACGGGGATATTATCGTCAAGGGCGTTGTGGAAGGCGCCAGCCTGGAGGCGGACGGCAATATCGTCATCGCCAGAGGCATGAACGGCATGGGAAAGGGCAGTCTGTACGCCAGGGGCAATATCATCTCCAAATTTCTGGAGAACGCCACGGCGCAGGCGGAGGGCTATGTGGCCTCCGAGTCCATTCTGCACAGTAAGATCATGGCCGGCGGCGAGGTGAACGTGGACGGCAAGCGCGGGTTCATCACCGGCGGCAGGGTGAGCGCGGCAGGCGGCATCAATGTCAAGACGCTGGGTTCCGAGATGGGCGCGGACACCGTCGTGGAGGTGGGCGCGGACCCGAAGGTCAAAAATCGTATCGCGCAGCTGCAGAAGCTGATCGAGGAGGATACGAAGGCGCTCCGCACCATACAGCCGGTCCTGACCGCGACGACGCAGAAACTCAGCCAGGGCGTCAAGCTGGGGACCGACCAGCTGAAGCAGGTGTATGCGCTGAATCAGACGGCGCAGAAGAAGAGCGCCGCTCTCAAGGCAAATCAGGAGGAACTGGCGGAGCTGACGGAGCAGACCGGCAGTTCGACGGAGTCGCAGGTCAAGGTGCGCGGCATGGTGTACCCCGGCACGAAGATCTGCATCGACGACGTCTCGATGACCGTACAGAAAAGCGCGCACTACTGCCGTTTCGTCAAGGAGCGCGGCGATGTGAAGATGGCGCCGCTGTAGGGCGCATCATATATGGAGGTGTGGCATAATGGCGATAGGATTTGTGGAAATGCAGGGACAGATCACGCGGGCTCAGGATTTCACCACGATCAAGCACAACGAGGACACGAAGGGCATGGTCGAGCAGGCGAATTTCGGGCAGCAGATGACGAAGCAGGTCGAGCGCCAGGTCAACCGGGTCAACGAGGGAAAGCAGCCGGAGTATCAGGAGCGCAAATTCGACGCCAAGGACAAGGGCGACAACGAGTACGGCGGCGACGGCGGCAGATCCAGAAAGAAAAAGCCGGGTGAGAACCCCGACGGCAAGGTGCTTATGAAAAAGGGAAACTTTGATTTCTCCGTATAGCGGAAGCGCGGCCGGGCGAAACAGGGAAGGAACAGACGAAGATGAGTGCAACGGAGATCATTCTCATTGTGATCGGTATAGTGTTCTTCCTGCTGGGGTATTTTATGCCTGCACGGAAGAAGGATACAGATGAGGAAGTACAGCTGATCAGTGAGGACGAGGTCAGAAGAATGGTTTCCTCCGAGGTGGAGCACGTCAAGGACAAGATCGAGGATATCGTGGACGAGACGGTCAATTACTCGATCGAGCGGGCGGAGCGGGCTATGGAGCGCGTGACGAACGAGAAGATCATGGCGGTCAACGAGTATTCGGACACCGTGCTGGAGGAGATTAACAAGAATCATAAGGAAGTCGTATTTCTGTATGATATGCTGAACGACAAGCACGATACGCTGGTGAGTACTGTGAGCGAGGCGACGGCTTTGGCGGATGAGATACGGCAGACGGCGAAGGATGCGGAGCTTACGGCGGCCGAGGCAGCCGATAAGATCGACGCGGTGCTGCAGGCGGCCGACGATGCGGCGGATATCATCAAAGATGCGGAGGACGCGGCCGCGCAGGCGCAGAACGTTATGCGTTCCGTCGCGCAGTCGGTGGGAGGCGCAGCGAGGGACACGGCGGTGCTTCAGGGTGCGTTGCCCCTCCATGAGGACGCCGGTCAGACGCCGGAGGAAGAGCCGCAGCCGGCGGTTGTGGTGCAGGATGCGGAGCCCGTTCTGGTGCAGGAAGCCGACATTATCAGAGACGTCTCGGCGCGAGAGATTGACGCTGCGGAGAGCGGAGCACCGGACGACATGCGGGATCAGGACGCGGCTGAAACGGAGGACGAGCCGGATTTTGCGCCCATCAGACCGAGGCGGGTGGAGATCGTCCATCAACCGGATGCGGACTATGTGGCGGAGGACATGTCCACGAGCGAGGCGTTTGCAAGTATGGGATTCTTTGCGCAGAGGTCGGATACGCCGGCAGAGCCCTCGAGAAGAGGCAGGGCGAGGAGAAGTTCCAGAAAGGAGCGCGCGCAGGAGGGCGGCTCCTCCGTCGACATACAGTTTGCGCAGGAGGACAGCAACGGGCGCAACAGCAATGACAGGATACTGGAGCTGCACAAGGCCGGCAAGTCCAACATGGCGATCGCCAAGGAGCTGGGGCTGGGCCTGGGCGAAGTGAAACTGGTCATAGATCTGTTTGAGGGTATGTAGACGGGCGAAGACCGGATAAGGGTGACGAACGATGGAACGGAAATATTATTTGCGCGGTCTGGGACTCGGCATTATAATAACGGCAGTTATTATGGGCGTGGCGCTGTCCGGGCGCAGGACGATGACGGACGACGAGATTATCGCCAGAGCCAGGGAACTGGGCATGGTGGAGAATACGGTGCTGGCGGACACGGAGGATCTGGCGGCGGAGAGCGCCGGCGCGGAGGACGAGGGCGGTCTGCCGGTGAAGGGAACGGAGGCGGAGACTGATGAATCGGGTCAGGAACAGACGGGGAAGAGCGAGTCTGCCGGCGAGCGGGAGGATATGGATGTTGGAGCCGGGGAGAACGCCGAGGAAGAAGACGGAGCTGCGGTGTCTGAGGATGCTGGACTTAAAGAGTCTGTGGAAGTCGTACCGGGCGACCAGTACGCGACGCCGGGGCCGCCACAGGCAGAGGTTCCGGTCGTGGATGCGGATACATCATCCGGCGATCTGGCGGAGGATGCCGGAGCTGCACAGGAGACGTCTGACGCCGCTGCGGGCGAGGAGATGGTGATCACCATCAACAGCGGCGACGGCTCCTACACGGTAGCCAAGAAGCTGGCCGCGGCGGGCGTGGTGACTTCCGCGGAGAATTTCGACACATTCCTGTGCGAGAACGGCTATGACAAGCGGCTTCGCACGGGAGAGTTCTCGATCCCGGCGGACGCCGGCGACGAGCAGATCGCGCGGATTGTGACCGGCATGGAATAAAGCGGTGCAAAGCGACAGAAACCCCTTGCAAAAGGGGTTTTTTTGTGGTAAAGTAATGAATGCGCGCGAGCGTGAAGAGACAAGTAATCACATATGCCAGTATGCGAAAGCATACGCGCGGCTGCCGGTGCTCCCCGACGCAGGAGTGGCAGCGGGTGGACGGCATGTGGAAGAACAACCAAACGGAGGTAGAAAAATGAGCGTTATTTCAATGAAACAGTTACTGGAAGCGGGTGTGCACTTCGGACATCAGACGAGAAGATGGAATCCCAAGATGGCACCCTATATCTTCACGGAGAGGAACGGCATCCACATCATCGACTTACAGAAGTCCGTCGGCAAGGTGGATGAGGCTTACAAGGCAGTGTTCGACGTGACGTCCCAAGGCGGCACGATCCTGTTCGTGGGCACCAAGAAGCAGGCGCAGGAAGCGGTGAAAGCGGAGGCGGAGCGCTGCGGTATGTACTATGTCAACGAGAGATGGCTGGGCGGCATGCTCACCAACTTCAAGACGATCCGCTCCAGAATCGACAGACTGAAGGCGATCGAGGTTATGTCCGAGGACGGCACCTTCGACGTGCTTCCCAAGAAGGAAGTCATCAAGATCAAGAAAGAGTGGGAGAAGCTGGAGAGGAACCTGGGCGGTATCAAGAACATGACCAGGATTCCCGACTGCATCTTTGTGGTAGACCCCAAGAAGGAACACATCTGCGTCCAGGAGGCGCACGCGCTCGGTATCACGCTGATCGGTATCGGCGACACGAACTGCGATCCCGAGGAACTTGACTACATCATCCCCGGCAACGACGACGCGATCAGGGCCGTCAAGTTGATTGTCTCCAAGATGGCGGACGCCGTTATCGAGGCGAACCAGGGCATGGAGAACTACGACGAGGAGCAGGAAGCGGCCGGCGAGGCGGAGGACATCGAGGAGATCGCTTCCGAGGAGTAGGCCGGAGAGCGGGATAACCGTTATTATATGAATGGATCAGGAGGAAAGATAGATGGCAATTACAGCGGCAATGGTAAAAGAGTTGAGAGAGATGACCGGCGCGGGAATGATGGACTGCAAGAAGGCTCTGAATGAGACGGACGGCGACATGGACGCTGCGGTGGAGTATCTGAGAAAGAACGGACAGGCGAAGGCCGAGAAAAAGGCGGGCAGGATCGCCGCCGAGGGTCTGTGCCGCGTTGCGGTCAAGGACGATCAGACCGCGGCGGTGGTAGAGGTGAACTCCGAGACGGATTTCGTGGCGAAGAACGAGGATTTCCAGGCTTATGTGGAGGCGGTAGCCGAGCAGGCCGTGGAGTCCGACGCGCAGGATTTGGACGCTTTCCTCGCGGAGCAGTGGCATCTGGACGCTTCCAAGACCGTCAAGGACGCGCTGGTTGACAAGGTTGCGGTGATCGGGGAAAACCTGACAATCCGCAGATTCGAGAAGGTTGTCGCGAACGACGGCTGCGTGGTATCTTACGTGCACGGCGGCGGCAGAATCGGCGTTCTCGTGGAGGCGGCTACGAACGTGGTGAACGACGCGGTGAAAGAGGCGCTCGTCAACGTGGCGATGCAGGTCGCGGCGCTCTATCCGAAGTATGTGTCCACGGACGAGGTGTCCGAGGAGTACAAGGCGCATGAGAAGGAGATTCTCACCGAGCAGATCAAGAACGATCCAAAGATGGCAGGCAAGCCCGAGAAGGTGATCGAGGGCGCGGTGAACGGCCGTCTCAACAAGGAGCTGAAAGAGGTATGCCTCTTAGAGCAGGTGTACGTCAAGGCCGACGACGGCAAGCAGAGCGTGGCGCAGTATCTGGCGCAGGTGGCTAAGGAGAACAACGCGGACCTTTCCGTGAAGCGCTTTGTACGCTTTGAGACAGGCGAGGGCATCGAGAAGAAGGAAGAGAACTTCGCCGAGGAAGTGGCGAAGCAGATGCAGATGTAAATACTGGTTATGCGTAACTGAAGCTGGTGTTTTGAAGATCCTTGAGAATCCCAAAGACAGAGATTCTCAAGGATTTTTGTATCCTGGAAGGGATTCACAGGACAAAAATCTGAAAAATGAATAAATTCTTTGCAGGAAAAGAAGTATAGTGATATGATGTAAATAAAAGCAGAAACAGGAAATGGAACGTTAAAAGGAGGCGACAGAATGGCTACATCAAGTATAACTGATAATATTGTGATTCGTAATCCAAAACAAGCAGAGGCATTTGCCGATGCGGTTGACAAGGCGTCTCAGAATCCTCTTGGATATAAAACAACATCTGTCCGTATGGTAAAGGATAAAGCTGAATTTGTACAGTTAATGATGAAAAGGAGACAACTGCATGGATAGAACGTTACCAGAGGAACAATTCGTTTGTTTTAATGTACGGGATTTTTTGAATCCGGAAGAGACGAGTGGAATTGGAGAGAATGATTTAGAAGAGATTCTCTCCAATTTTTATAGTCCGAAAAATTCGGATGTGGAATCCTTTTTGAAAAGAAACTCAGTTGAATTTACCAAAAAAAATCAGTCAGTTACATATTTAGTGTTTTCTTTAGAAGATATGTACCTGGTCGGATATTTTACAATTACGATGAAGCCTGTGACGGTGAATACAAAGGGAATAAGTAATGTTGCAAAACGTAAATTAGAGAGGCTGAGTCATTATGATCAGATTACAGACAGTTATACAGTATCTGCGTATCTGATAGCTCAACTTGGGAGAAATTACAATGTTGAAGTGAAGCATCCGATCACAGGGAAAATGCTACTAAATTTTGCGGTTGATACATTGCATGGTATACAGAGGCAATTAGGTGGTCTTATGGTTTATCTGGAATGTGAAGAAAAGGAACCATTACTGAAATTTTATCAAGAACAGAATGGATTCCGGTTTTTTGGAGAAAGGCTGATTGAAGGAAAAGAGAGAGAAAACCAAAAGTTACTGCAGTTTTTAAACTTTTTGTAAAAGTCCCTTTTCGGAATTGCGGGCTTGATCGAAGTCCTGTCCGATTGGGTGGGGCGTCCGCGGGATTTTTGCGTTTTGCGGCGTGAAATGCAGGCTTGACGGCGTGAAGGGAGCGGGCGCTCAGGAATAAAATGTGGTATTCTTTAATTAGATAAAATCCGTCTAACAAAATCCGTGATCCGTCGTATCAATATAAGAAGACGGACGACGGCGGGCGAAAGCTCGCGGAAAAGATGAGAAAGGAGAATCAGATCATGGAAGAGAAAGAGAAAAAACTCATGGGAGAGGAACCTCTGCCCGAGGAAGCGCTTCAGGAAGTGGCAGGCGGTGTCGGCGAGGCATGCGAAATGGCCGCCGTGAGCAGAGCTGCATCAAGCGATCCGGCACTAAAGGACCCCATTAGAAAGCTCAACGACCCCTTTAAAGGGGACAACGTTCCCTTTGGGTTGAGCTCATCGTTTTGACATGAGCGGCACAGCCGCTGCGGTCACAGGAGATCAAATCATGGAAGAGAAGGAGAATCAGATCATGGAAGAGAAAGAGAAAAAACTTATGGGAAAAGAAGCTCTGCCCGAGGAAACGCTTCAGGAAGTGGCGGGCGGATTAGTCTTTTTCAAGGAATCGGCTCACGCCTTTGATGTCGAAGGGGGTAGTATTAAGCCCTATGCTCCGGCAGCAGAGAAGTATTTTAAAGACAAAGGGCTGATCTGAGGACGGGTCCCTGCGGCAAAAAAAGTGATAGGCAGATAACCGCAAAGATGCTATAATCATATCAGATACTGATGATTATAGCATTTTTTGCGTAAAAGGAGGAAAGCCATGTTGGAAGATAAGGTCATCAAGATTCAGTCAAACAGAGATCCGGATGTGGTGCTCAAGGTCGTGCCCGGGCATTTCGCGACACCCCAGTCCCATATCACACACTATATGGATATGACGACGATGAAGGCGCGCTGCAAGGAGGCGCAGAAGGTTGCGGAGCTGATGGCGACGAAATATTCGGTCTCCACGCCGGTGGACACGATCGTGTGCATGGAAGGGCTGCAGGTGATCGGCGCGTATCTGGCGGAGGATCTGGCCAAGGCGGGCGTGCTCTCCATGAACGCGCACAAGACGATCTATGTCGTGACGCCGGAATTTTCTTCCGCAGGGCAGATGATTTTCCGGGATAATTTAAAGCCCATGATCGCGGGCAAGAACATCCTGTTCCTGGAGGGTTCCATCACGACGGGCAAGACGCTGCTCGCCTGCGCGCGCAGCCTCGACTACTACGGCGGAAAGCTGCAGGGCATCTGCGCAATCTTCAGCGCGGTCAGCAAGATGGGCGATATCGATGTGAACGCGATCTACAGCCGCAGCGACATTCCTCACTACGAGAGCTACAGGCAGGAGGACTGCCCTCTGTGCAAGCAGAAGGTGAAGCTGGACGCGCTGGTGAACAGCTACGGATATTCGAAGCTGTAGAGGGACGGAACGGATATGTTGTTCGGAAAGGCAAAGAAGATAAGTAATCTGTGCGGCGGCATACTGTGTGCCGCCGTCTTGCTGCTGTGCGTGACGGCCTGCGGGGCGTCGGCCGGTCCGGAGCGGACGGAGGACAGCCGCGCGGCACAGGAAACGGGCGGCGCAGCGGAGGCTGCGCAGGACAATCCGGAAGCTGCGGCTGACGGCCGGTCTGCGGAGGCACCCGCCTGGGAGATGCTGGGCGATCCGGAGCGCATCCCGCTCTCCTACGCGGAGCAGTTTACGATGGACCGCTATCCGCAGGGGTATGTGCTGATCACGGTGGCGGGCAGGGACAAGTTCCTGGTGGTGCCGGAAGGACTCGAGGCGCCGGCGGGGCTGGACGGGGACATCGCGGTGATCGGTCAGCCGGCGGAGAACATCTATCTGGCGGCCTCCGCGGTGATGGATATGTTCCGGGCGCTGGATGCGCTCCCGGCTGTCCGCCTGTCGGGAACGGAGGCGGAAGGCTGGTGCATGGAGGAGGTCACGGCGGCGATGGAGGCCGGCGATATCCTTTACGCCGGCAAGTACAGCGCTCCCGATTATGAGCTGCTTCTCTCTGAGGACTGCCGTCTGGCGGTGGAGAACCTGATGATCGATCACAGCCCGGAGGTGCGGGAGAAGCTGGAGAGTTTCGGGATTCCCGTGCTGGTGGACTACTCCAGCTATGAGAGCCATCCGCTGGGGCGCGTGGAGTGGGTGAAACTCTACGGCGTGCTGACAGGACGCGAGGCGGAGGCGGAGGCTGCTTTCGCCGAGCAGGAGCGGATTCTGCGAGAAATCGAGGCAGAGACGGCGCAGCGCGGAACTACTGCAGGCGGAGACAGCGCGGCGCAGGCCGAACCGCCCACGGTGGCTTTTTTCTATATTACCACGAACGGCGCGGCCAACGTGCGCAAGTCCTCCGACTATATTCCGAAGATGATCGGCCTGGCGGGCGGCACATACATTTTTGAGGATCTGGGCGAGGAGGACAGCCATTCCTCCTCGATCACCATGCAGATCGAGGAGTTCTACAGGACGGCGAAGGACGCGGACTATCTGATTTACAACAGCACGATTGACGGGGAGCTTGCCACGGTGGACGAGCTGACGGACAAGTGCGCGCTGTTACAGGATTTCCGGGCCGTGCGGGAGGGGCATGTCTACTGTACGACCAAGAACCTGTACCAGGAATCCATGGCCATCGGCGTCATGATAGAGGATATGCACAAGATGCTTGCGGGCAGCGGCGATATGCGTTATCTGTACCGACTGGAGGATTAGGGGCGCGGCGCGCGCGGGGTGTGAGAGTATGGACGCTGACAGAAATCTGCATAACGATAAAAAGAGCGGTGCGGGCGGGATCGGTTGGCGCTTCGGCGCGCTGGCCGCGATCCTGCTCGTCCTGACGGCGCTCAATCTGGCTGTCGGGAGCGTGCGCGTCCCGCTGCGCGAGGTGCTGGCCGGCGTGGGGATCGGCGGCGGGACGGTCACTGACACCGTACATAACATTCTGTGGCAGATCCGTATGCCGCGGGCGCTGGCGGCGCTTATTCTGGGCGGCGCGCTGGGGCTTGCCGGCTATCTGCTGCAGACCTTTTTTCACAATCCCATCGCGGGACCTTTTGTTCTCGGCATATCCTCCGGCGCGAAGCTGACGGTGGCGCTGCTGACGGTATTCTTTCTGGGCAGGGGCGTCCGCGTCGGCTCCTGGGGCATGATCGGGGCGGCCTTTGCCGGCGCCTTTGCCGCCACCGGCTTCGTGCTTCTGATGTCCGGGAAGGTGGACAGCATGGCGATGCTGATCGTCGCCGGCGTCATGATCGGCTATATCTGTTCCGCCATTACGGATCTGGTCGTCACCTTCGCCCAGGACGCCGATATCGTGAACCTGCACAACTGGTCCAAGGGCAGCTTCTCGGGGATCACATGGGAGAATGTGGCGGTTATGGCGTCTGTCGTGGCTGTCACGGCGGCGGCGGTCATGTGGCTGGCCAAGCCCATCGGCGCCTATCGGATGGGGGAGGTCTACGCGGCGAGCGTGGGGGTGAATGTGCTTCGGCTGCGCTTTCTGCTGGTGCTTCTGTCGAGCGTCCTGGCGGCGTGCATTACGGCCTTTGCGGGGCCGGTTTCCTTCGTGGGGATTGCCGTGCCGCACCTGGTCAAGCGGTTCTTTCGGACGGCGAAACCGCTGGTCATGATTCCCGCCTGTTTCCTGGGCGGCGCGGTGTTCTGCCTCCTGTGCGACCTGCTTGCGCGGACGCTGTTCGCCCCCACGGAGCTGAGTATCAGCACGGTGACGGCGGTGTTCGGCGCGCCTGTGGTGATCGCGGTCATGCTCGGGCGCAGAAGGGAGAGGGAGAGATGACGACCTGTCATGTACAGACGAGACAACTGACGGTGGGATATCGCGGCATCCCCGTGCTGCGCGATGTGACGGTGGGGATTTCGCGGGGAGAGATCGTGGCGCTGATCGGTCCTAACGGCGCCGGCAAATCCACGCTCCTGCGCGGCATTGCCGGGCAGCTGAAGCCCCTGGCGGGCAGCGTCATGCTGGATCAAAGAGAGCTGTCGACGATCGGCCGCGGCGAGCTGGCCAGACGTATGGCGGTGGTTTTTACCGACAGGATATACGCGGAGCTGATGACCTGCGCGGACGTGGCGGCCGAGGGCAGATACCCGTACACGGGGCGTTTCGGCCTGCTGTCCGGGGAGGACCGGGACATCCTGCGGGAAGCCATGGAGATAACACATGTTCTCGATATCGCGGATCAGGACTTCGGCAGGATCAGCGACGGGCAGAGGCAGCGGGTGCTGCTCGCGCGGGCGCTCTGCCAGCAGCCGGAGATCATACTGCTTGACGAGCCGGTCACCTATCTGGATATCCGCTACAAGCTGGAATTCATGTCCGCGCTGCGCCGCCTGGCAGGGGAGCGGGGCATGACGGTTGTCATGTCGCTGCATGAGCTGGATCTGGCGAGACATTTTGCCGACAGAGTGCTCTGCATCCGGGACGGCTCCATAGCGCGGTACGACACGCCGCAGAAGGTCTTTGAGAGCGGCTGTGTCAGAGAGCTTTTCGATGTCGGCGCGGAGGATCTGGCCGGGACGGTATGGGAGCGGCTGCTGTGAGGCTGCAGGATAATTTTTCTTGTGAATTTTTCATAAAATTTCTTTTCGTTGACCGATAAATATGGTATAGTATAGAAGAGTTTGATAGCAAGGAGCGAAGGGCCATGGCGCAGACAGATGCCGTTAAGAGGGACAGGCGCCGCAGGCGTCGGCTGAGACTGCTGATATTCGCGACCCTGTTTTTCTCGACATTGATCCTTATGATCGCGTGCGTGGTTATGGGGATCAGGCTGCACACGGTAAAGGGAGAGCTGCGGGAGGCCCAGGCCGCGCTGAGTGACAGAACGGCTGTTACGGATCAGGCGGAGCGCGCTTCGCGGCAGGCGGCGGAGGATACCGAGGCGTCGCTGTACACGGTGTCCGAGGTGGACGAGTACGAGAGAGTCGGCATCGGCGACATGGAGTCCGGCGAGGAGGACGCGGCCGCGCGCAAGGTCTATCTGACTTTCGACGACGGGCCGAGCGGCAATACGGGCAGAATTCTGGATATCTTGGCGGAATATGACGTGAAGGCCACGTTTTTTGTCGTCGGGAAGGAGGAAGAAGAATACCGGGTGTTATATAAAAGGATCGTGGACGAGGGACATACGCTGGCCATGCATTCCTACAGCCACAGGTACAATGAGATCTATCAGTCGCTGGAGAGCTTTAGCACGGATCTGAGCAGGCTGCAGGAATTTCTGTACGACACCACGGGCGTCTGGTGCAGATATGTCAGGTTCCCGGGCGGCAGCAGCAATACGGTCAGCAAGGTCGATATGCATGAGCTGATCGGGTATCTGGACGATCAGGACATGTCTTACTTTGACTGGAACATCTCCTCGGGAGACGCCACGAGCGGCTATATCAGTCCCGATACCATCATCAGGAACTGCACCGCGAAGCTTGGCGAGTACGATGAGGCGATCATACTGCTTCACGACGCTTCCGAGAAGGATTCCACGGTGGAGGCCCTGCCGGGGCTGATCGAGGCGATCCTGGCCATGGACGATACGAAGATCCTTCCGATCACAGAGGATACGGAACGGATTCATCATATAAGCAATGAATAAAGAATGGAGGATATGAGAATGGGTTTTTTCTCAGATTTGAAGGAAGACTTATCGCTGGCTGTGAACGAGCTGATGCCGGAGGAAGAACTGAACGCCGCCATGGCGGGCGGCGAGGCGGCTGCCGCTGAGCCGGCCGGCGAACCGGAGCCCGCGGCGGAGATCGGGGCGGCGGAGACGGTGGATGCCATAGATCTGAGCAGTATGCTTGACAGTCTGGAGGAGCCGGATCTGGCGGACGAGCCGCTGGAGGAGGCTGTGATTTCGGCGGAGGAGCCGGAGGAGGTTATGCCGGAGCTTGCGCCCGAGGCGGAAGAGCCGCAGATGCCGGAACAGGAGCCGGCGCCGGTGGAAGAGGCGCAGGCGGATGACAATATAGCTGAAATGAGTGGAGAGGAAGAAGAGATTATGGAAGAACAGGCACAAGTACAGGTACAGGCAAACCGGGTACCGGTGGACGAGACGGCGGTAGTGACGGAGGGAATGACGATTACAGGTGATATTGTATCCGAGGGCTCCATGGAGCTGATCGGTACGGTCAACGGCAATCTGGACATTCTCGGCAAGCTGAATATCACGGGTACGATTCAGGGCGACTCCAAGGCGGCGGAAATTTTCGCGGAGGGCGCGAAGATTACGGGCGAGGTCAACAGTCAGGGCAGCGTCAAGATCGGGCAGAGTTCCGTTGTGATCGGCAATATCTCCGCCTCCAGCGCGGTGATTGCGGGAGCCGTCAAGGGCGATATCGACGTGAAGGGCCCCGTCATTCTCGACACGACGGCTATCGTCATGGGCAACATCAAGTCCAAGTCCGTACAGATCAACAACGGCGCGGTCATCGAGGGTATGTGTTCACAGTGCTACGCGGATGTGAACCCGACGTCCTTCTTCGAGGAATTCAAGAAGAAAAAAGGCTGATGCGCGGAGTACAGAGCGGGAGAATGAGAGATGCGGCGTATATTGTTGAAGCTGAGCGGAGAAGCTCTGGCGGGCGAGAAGAAGACAGGTTTTGACGAGGAGACGGTGCGCGGCGTGGCCATGCAGGTCAAGGAGCTGGTGGATGAGGGAATCCAGGTTGGCATCGTGATCGGCGGCGGCAATTTCTGGCGCGGACGTTCCAGCGAGAATATCGACAGGACGAAGGCGGACCAGATCGGCATGCTGGCCACGATCATGAACTGCATCTATGTGTCCGAGATCTTCCGCTCGGTCGGCATGATGACCAGCATACTGACGCCTTTTGAGTGCGGCTCCTTCACGAAGCTGTTCTCCAAGGACCGGGCGAACAAGTATTTTGCAAAGAATATGGTGGTCTTCTTTGCGGGAGGAACGGGACATCCCTACTTCTCGACGGACACGGGCGTCGTGCTGCGGGCGATCGAGGTGGAGGCGGACGTCATTCTGCTGGCCAAGGCGGTGGACGGCGTCTATGACGGGGATCCCCGCACCAATCCGAACGCGAAGAAGTATGATCAGGTTTCCATCGACGAGGTGATCGAGAAGAACCTGCAGGTGGTGGATATGACCGCGTCGATTTTGGCGCGGGACAACAAGATGCCGATGTGGGTGTTCGGGCTGAGCGAGGAGAACAGCATCGTAAACACCATAAAGGGCAGATTCAACGGCACCAAGGTGACCGTGTAAGCGACAATGACCGGAGGATGACAGTATGGATGCGAGATTAAAACCCTATGAGGAAAAAATGCAGAAAACCTATGATTTCCTGGCGGCCGATCTCGGCGCTATCCGGGCGGGACGTGCCAATCCGCATGTCCTCGACAAGATCAGGGTAGACTATTACGGTACGCCGACGCCGATTCAGCAGGTAGGCAATATCACCGTTCCCGAGCCGCGCGTGATTCAGATCGCGCCCTGGGAGAAGAGTCTGATCAAGGCGATCGAGAAGGCGATCATGACGTCGGATGTGGGAATCACCCCCTCTAACGACGGCTCTTTAATCCGTCTGGTATTTCCGGAGCTGACGGAGGAGCGCCGCAAGGAGCTGGTGAAGGATGTGAAAAAGCGGGGCGAGGAGAGCAAGGTCGCGATACGCAACACGAGACGCGACGGCAACGACGCCTTTAAGAAGCTGGCGAAGACAGAGGTCTCCGAGGATGAGATCAAGGAACTGGAGGGCGAGCTGCAGAAATTGACGGACAAGTTTATCAAGGAGCTCGACAAGTTGGTGGAGGAGAAGTCCAAGGAGATACTCACCGTTTAGACCCCAGGTGCGGTCGGCGGCCAACTGCAGACAGAAGACGGAAGGGGATTGCGGAATGTTACGTTCTGGCGCCCCTTTTCCTAATGCAAAAAGACGGAGGAAAATAATGGAAGAGGGCATGAAGATTCCGAATCATGTGGCGATCATTCTGGACGGCAACGGAAGATGGGCGAAGAAGAGAGGGATGCCGCGCAACTACGGCCATGTGCAGGGCGCCAAGACGGTGGAGACGATCTGCGAGGAGGCGTACCGCATGGGAATACAGTATCTGACGGTGTACGCCTTCTCCACGGAGAACTGGAACAGGCCCAGGGATGAGGTGGACGCGCTGATGGGTCTTCTGCGCAATTACATGAAGACCTGCCTCAAGACGGCGGCCAAAAATAACATGTGTGTCAGAATCATCGGCGAGAAGAGCCGGCTGGACGAGGATATCCGCAGGCGCATGGAAGAGCTGGAGCGGGCCACGATCAACAATACCGGCCTGCATTTTCAGATCGCCATCAACTACGGCGGCAGGGACGAGATCGTCCGCGCTGTGCGCAGGCTGGCGGCAGAGGCGGCAGACGGGAGTCTGCGGGCGGAGGAGATCACGGAGGAGACGATCAGCGATGCGCTTGACACGCGGGGACTCCCGGAGCCCGATCTGCTGATCCGCACCTGCGGGGAGCAGCGCATCTCCAATTTCCTTCTGTGGCAGCTGGCCTACACGGAGTTCTATTTCACGCCCGTGGCCTGGCCCGATTTCTCCAGGGAAGAATTAGAGAAGGCGGTCGAGGCATATAATAAGAGAGACAGACGCTACGGTCTGGTGAAGGAGGAGTGACATGTTCTGGACAAGGCTTGGCAGCGGTATTATACTCGTGATACTTGCCGTTTTCTTCATTCTGACCGGCGGGCCGGTGCTGGACGCCGCGCTGTGTCTCATCTCGCTGGTCGCGTACCGCGAACTGGGCAGGGCGCTCGGGTTTGGCGCGAAGGACAAAGAAAAACACGCGTTATTGTATACAGGGACGGCGCTGACGATACTCTATTATATTTGGATTTATCTTTCCGTGATTTTGTACTCCGGTCCGCTGTCTTCGGCACAGACGGACCAGTTCTGCACGGCGGCCTATCTGTATCGGGCGCTGGCTTTCGGCGTGGTGGCGGCGTTTATCGTGTTTCTGTTCGTCTATGTGTTCCGCTTTCCCGGGGAGCACGGCAGGGAGGTCATGGCGGCCTGCTTTTCCTTCCTGTACGCGCCGGTTATGCTGTCCTTTCTCTTCCTGATCCGGGAAGGGTTCCATATGGGGAATTATCTGGTGTGGTTTGTATTCCTCTGCTCCTGGGGCAGCGACACATGCGCCTATGCGGTGGGCGTGCTGATCGGAAAACATAAGATGACGCCGAAGCTCAGTCCCAAAAAGTCGATTGAGGGCGCGGTGGGCGGCATTGCGGGCGCGGCGCTTCTGTGCGCCCTGTACGTGTATCTGGTGGAGCGGTATGCGGCCGCCGAGGTATTCGGCATCAGCCCGGGAGCGGCTGCCGTGCTGGGCGCTGCGGGCGCACTGGTGTCCATGGTGGGCGATCTGGCGGCGTCCGCGTTCAAGAGAGATTACGGCATCAAGGATTACGGGAAGCTGATTCCGGGACACGGCGGCATTATGGACCGTTTTGACAGCGTGATCGTCACGGCGCCGCTCATCTTTATCGGCTTGTCGTTTCTGCTGATTTGAGCCGGAAGAGCATTTGACTGACAGGAGAAGAGAACATGGATGGGATAAAAAAGATTGCGATTCTGGGTTCCACGGGGTCCATCGGGACGCAGACGCTGGAGATTGTGCGAAAGGAGCCGGATCTGGCGGTGACGGCGTTAGCCGCAGGCTCCAACGTGGAGCTGATGGAGCGCCAGATACGGGAGTTTCGCCCCGCGCTGGCGGCGATGTGGACAGAGGAGGCCGCGGGGGATCTGCGGGAGCGCGTGAAGGATCTGCCCGTGCGCGTGGTGTGCGGCATGGAGGGACTGCTGGAGGTGGCCGTGTACGAGGATATGGAGGTGTTGGTCACGGCGATCGTGGGAATGATCGGCATCCGGCCGACCATCGCGGCCATCGAGCACGGCAAGACGATCGCGCTGGCCAACAAGGAGACGCTGGTGACGGCGGGGCATATCATCATGCCGTTAGCCGCGGAGCGGGGCGTGCGGATTCTGCCGGTGGACAGCGAGCACAGCGCTATTTTTCAGTCCATGCACGGCGAGAACCGGGCGCGGGTGGAGCGGATTCTGCTGACCGCTTCGGGAGGCCCCTTCCGGGGAAAGAAGAGAGAAGAACTGGCGGATATGACGGCGGAGGACGCGCTGAAGCATCCCAACTGGTCGATGGGAAAAAAGGTCACGATCGACTCGGCGTCCCTCGTCAACAAGGGTCTGGAAGTGATGGAGGCGAGATGGCTGTTCGACGTGGCCCTAGAGCAGATCCAGGTGGTGGTGCATCCGCAGAGCATCATCCACTCCGCGGTGGAATACGCGGACGGCGGCATCATGGCGCAGCTGGGCACGCCGGACATGAAGCTGCCGATCCAGTACGCGCTCTTCTATCCCGACAGGCGGCCCATGGACACGAAGAGAGTCGATCTCTTCGCCTTGGGACAGCTCACCTTCGAGCGGCCTGACACGGACACCTTCCGCGGGCTTGCGCTGGCCTACGAGGCCGCCAGGCAGGGAGGCACGATGCCTACTGTGTACAACGCCGCCAACGAGAAGGCGGTGGCGCTCTTTTTGCAGCGCAAAATCCGGTTTCTGCAGATTCCGGAGCTGATCGAGAGTTCGATGGAGCATCACAGCGTGTCGGCGAATCCCGGCGTGGATAAGATTCTGGAGACGGAAGCGGAGACATATGCGTATATAAAAGAGAAATTTGGAGAGTAGAGCCTTGATCAGAACGATTATTTTATTTTTGATTGTATTCGGCGTGGTGGTGGTCTCCCACGAGTTCGGACACTTTATCATTGCGAGGCGCAACGGCATCCGGGTCGTCGAGTTTGCCGTGGGCATGGGGCCGAACCTGTTTTCCTATGAGAAGAACGGCGTGCGGTATTCGCTGAAACTGCTGCCGATTGGCGGCGCGTGCATCTTCGAGGGAGAGGACGGCCCGGAGACGGACAGGGACGCCGCCTCGGGCGGGCAGGCAGCGCCGGTATACTCGGCGGACGGCGGGTTCGCGGCGGATGAAAAGCAGGGCGTGCCTTTTCCCCAGGCGGGTGTGTGGAAGCGCATTGCCACGGTGTTCGCGGGTCCCTTTTTCAACTTTATTCTCGCCTTTGTGGTGGCGGTCGTGCTGACCGCTTTCTCCGGCGTGGACCTGCCGGTGATTGCCGGCGTCTCCGAGGGCTCCGCGGCGGAGGAAGCGGGGCTTCGGGCGGGCGACGTCATCACGAAGATAGGACATGAGCGGATTCACTTCTACCGGGAGGTCATGGTGATCTCCGCCATCAACAGAGGAGAGACGCTGGACATCCGCTATACCCGGGACGGGGAGGAGGGCGTCGTGTCCCTGACGCCCCGCTACGATTCCGATGACGCGCGTTATTATATTGGAATCACGGGCGGCGGAGAATATCTGGACTGCAATCCCCTGCAGGTATTTCAGTATGGCTTCTACGAGGTGGAGTACTTCGCCAGGACTACGTATAAGAGTCTGGGAATGCTCTTTCAGGGGCGCGTCACCAGAGACGACGTCTCAGGGCCGGTCGGCATCGCGCAGCTTGTGGGCGAGAGCTATGACGCGGCGGAGGAAAATTACGGCACGTTCTCGGCGGTGCTGACCATGATGGAGATCGTGGTGCTTCTGGCCGTCAATCTCGGCATCATGAATCTGCTGCCGCTCCCCGCGCTGGACGGCGGCCGGCTTCTCTTTCTGCTGATCGAGGTGGTGCGCGGCAAGCCCGTGTCCCCCGAAAAGGAGGGACTGATCCATTTCGCCGGCATGGCGCTGCTCATGGTGCTGATGGTTTTTGTCATGTACAACGATATTATGAAGATCTTACATTAGATTTTGGTTGCATTGTCTGCATCTATGCTGTATACTCACGGTATCGGGGCTTTTCATAAGCCCCGGGGTATATGGTTCCGGCGGGTTTCCCGCAAAGTTCCAGAGATGAACGGAGAAGAATGCTGCAGAACAGGAGGAGACATTGAATTATCTGACAAGCGTATACTGGGAGCGCGGCAGAGCGGCGGTCAATCAGGACTCGGTCGTTCTGCTGCAGACATTGACCGCGCGCGGGCGGGTTCTCATGGCGGCCGTCTGCGACGGTATGGGCGGTCTGTCGTATGGGGAGAAGGCGAGCGGCTATGTGACGCAGCGCCTGCAGGAGTGGTTCTATGAGTCGCTGCTCGGGGCGGTCCGCCGGAAAAAGCCCTACTGGGTCGTCAGGCGGTCGCTGGACCGGCTGGTGTATCACATGCAGGAGCAGATCGCGCTTCACAGCGCGAAGGCGAATCTGCGCATGGGAACGACGATGACGGTGCTGGTCGTCCGGGAGAAGAACTATCTGCTATGGCATCTGGGAGACAGCAGGGCCTACCTGCTCTATGGAAGAGCCCGCGCGGAGCGCATGACGGAGGATCATGTCAGAAACGGCAGCCAGCTGACGAAGTGCGTGGGGAGTTTCGGCTTTGAGAGACCGGATTACAGAGCAGGTGTGCTGCGCGCGGGGCAGGGGATTCTGCTGTGCAGCGACGGGTTCAGAAACCGCATGGAGGAGACGGAGCTGGCCGAGGTTCTGCGGGCGGACAGGCTGTGCGACGAGGCGCGGGCCGCGCGCGGGCTGCGGGAGATCGGCGACGCCTGTATGCGGCGCGGAGAGCGGGACAACCTCTCCGCCGTGTATGTGCAGGCGAGGAGGTAGAGAGCGATGGAACATATGGAAGACACAAAACGGCTGATCGGCAAATATGTCGTTCTCCGCACACTGGGGCGGGGCGGAGAGGGCTGCGTGTACCTGGCGAGGGACGAGGGCCTGCAGCGGCTTGTGGCGATCAAGGAAGTGCGAAGCGCGGCGCGGGACAGAGAGAGTGAGAAGGAGCTTATGCGGGAGGCGGATTTCCTGCAGCAGCTCAGACATCCGATGCTCCCGGTCGTCTATGATCTGCTGTGGGAGGAGGGCTGGTATATCGTGATGGAATATGTGCAGGGTATGACGCTGAGCGGCTATATTGCGCGCTACGGCTGTGTGCCGGAGGAGCGCGCGAGAGACTGGGCGGCGCAGCTGCTCGATATTCTGGGGTATCTGCACACGAGAAAAACACCTGTTATATATCGGGATCTGAAGCCGGACAACATCATGGTATGCCCGGACGGGCGGCTGAAGCTGGTGGATTTCGGCGCGGCCTGCCGCAGGAGCTTCGGCGGACACGGCGGGAACGTGATGGCGGCGACGCCCGGTTATGCCGCGCCGGAGCAGCTGGGGCGGCGCGGGCTGCCGGAGCGTCCGGCGGAGGAGGCAGAGCCGGAGACGGCCGGGCGGGAGGCGTACGCGGACGAGAGAAGCGATCTCTACGCCTTCGGCAAGGTGCTGTACTACATCGTCACGGGATCCGACCCGGCCGGGCCGCCCTACACGTCGCGCTCCATACGGGATTATCAGCCGATGCTCTCCGACGGATTGGAGAGAGTGATTCGCAGGTGCATCAGGGAGGAGCCGTCCGAGCGCTACAGGACGGCGGCGGAGACCGCCAGGGAACTGGACAGGGCGGGCAGGAGGAAGAGCCGCCTGCGCCGCCGGCCCTTCGTCAGGATGATCGAGAAGCAGGTGTGGCTGACAGAAGGATAACATGCGCTATCAGTTGAAGAAAGGAAAAGATATGGTATAATACTTTTATGCGGCAACAAAATCTTGGGTAAAGCGAGGGGCAGCCATGCATCGGGAACATACGAAGACAGTGCGGATCGGGGACAGGGTGATCGGGGGAGGCAATCCCATTCTGATCCAGTCCATGACGAATACGAGGACGGAGGATGTGGAGGCGACGGTGTCGCAGATCCTGCGTCTCGAGCGGGCGGGCTGCGAGATCATACGCTGCACGGTACCCACGGCGGAGGCGGCAAAAGCCATCGGAGAGATCAGGCCGAGAATCCATATTCCGCTGGTGGCGGACATACATTTCGACTACAAGATGGCGATTGCGGCCATCGAGAACGGGGCGGACAAGATCCGCATCAATCCGGGCAATATCGGGGACCGGGACAAGGTGGCGGCGGTTGTCGCGGCGGCGAGGGAGCGGGAAATTCCGATCCGGGTCGGCGTCAACAGCGGTTCCCTGGAGCGGGAGCTGGTGGAGAAGTATCACGGCGTGACCGCGGAGGGCATCGTCGAGAGCGCCCTGGACAAGGTGGGGATCATAGAGGATCTGGGCTATGACAACCTGGTGATCAGCATCAAGTCCTCCGACGTGCTCATGTGCGTCCGCGCCCACGAGATTCTGGCGGAGAAGACGAACCATCCGCTGCATGTGGGGATTACCGAGTCCGGCACGGTGACGAGCGGCAACATCAAGTCGGCGATCGGCCTGGGCTTGATTCTGCACCAGGGCATCGGCGATACGATCCGCGTGTCGCTGACAGGCGACCCCGCGGAGGAGATCAAGTCCGCCAGGCTGATCCTGCGCACGCTGGGACTGCGAAAGGGCGGCATCGAGGTGGTGTCCTGTCCGACCTGCGGCAGGACGCGCATCGATCTGATCGGCCTGGCAAACCGGGTGGAGGAGATGGTGGCGGATATTCCGTTGGACATCAAGGTGGCCGTGATGGGCTGCGCCGTCAACGGGCCGGGGGAGGCGAAGGAGGCGGACATCGGCATCGCGGGCGGCGACGGCGAGGGCCTTCTGATCAAACACGGCGAGATTGTGAAGAAGGTGCCGGAGGAGAGGCTTCTCGAGACGCTGCGGGAGGAGCTTCTGCACTGGGAGCAGGCGTAGGCACGGGAAAGGTACATTGCAGAGATGAGCAAGAAGTTTTTTGACGTATTTCCGACATTAAAGCTGGACACAGGGCTGAACGATCTCTACGAGCAGGTCACGGTGGACCGGATATCCGCCACGAACCGCAAGGATTTTCTGCGCGTCTACATATCTTCGGACAGACTGATCCAGAAGGAGGACGTCTTTCGCGCGGAGGGGGAGATCAAGAAGCAGTTCTTTCCGGACGCCCCGATTGTGGTCAAGTTCTACGAGAATTTCCATCTGTCCGCGCAGTATACGCCCGAGCGGCTGACGGAGGTCTACCGCGACAGCATCCTGACGGAGCTTCGGGCGTACTCCCCGGTGGAGTACAGCATGTTCAAGAACGCCGATCTCACTTTTGAGGAGGACAGCCTGCTTGTGACCGTCGAGGATACGATGTGCAGCAGAAGCAGGGCGGGGGAACTCCAGCGCATTCTGGAAAAGATCTATCACGAGCGCTGCGGGGTGTCTGTGGATATCAGGATAGCCTACAAGGAAAGCAGGAAGAGCAGGCACCGGGAAGCGGACGAGCGCAGGATTGCCATGCAGGTGGAGGAGATCGCGGCGCGGGCGGGATATCGGGCGCGCCGGACGGAGAACGCCGCGCCGGACGGTGAGAACGACAATATAATAACGGTTGATATACAAAAAGCGGAAAGCGCGGAGCCGGAGAGAAATGCGAAACCGGAGCGGCAGACCGCGGGGAGACAGCACGCGCCGTCAGGCGGTGCGAAATCACGCGCCGCCGAGACCAGGCGCCCGCTGAAGCGCTCCGACAATCCGGACGTCGTGTACGGCAGGGATTTTGAGGGCGAGGCGATCCCTATGAGCGATGTGATCGGCGAGATGGGTGAAATCGTTGTGCGCGGCAAGGTCATCCACATAGAAGAGAAGGAGATCAAGAACAGGAGCGATATGAGGATTCTGTTCTATGATGTGACGGACTTTACCGATACCATCAGGATCAAGATTTTCGTGTCCATCGAGCAGAAGGATGAAATAACATCCGCTATTAAAATGAAGGATTTTGTGAAGATCAAAGGCGTTGCGACTATAGACAGATACGACAATGAGCTGTCCATAGCCTCCATCACGGGGATTAAGAAGATACCGGATTTCACGGTGCCGCGCGTGGACAGGAGCGCGCGCAAGCGCGTGGAGCTGCACTGCCACACGAAGATGAGCGACATGGACGGCGTCTCCGAGGTCAGCGATATCGTGAAGTGCGCCTACGAGTGGGGGCATCCCGCCATTGCCATCACGGACCACGGCGTGGTGCAGTCTTTTCCCGACGCCAACCACGTCTGGGAAAATTTCTGGCAGGCGGAGCAGGAAAGACGCAGGGAAGCGGGAGATCCCGACCCCGACAAGCAGGATTTCTTCAAGGTGATCTACGGTGTGGAGGCATATTTCGTGGACGATACGCACGAGATTGCCGTCAACGAAAAAGGGCAGACCTTCGATCAGGATTTCGTGGTGTTCGACATAGAGACGACGGGTTTTTCCCCTGTGGAGAACCGCATCATAGAGATCGGCGCCGTGAAGGTACAGGGCGGAAAGATCACGGACCGCTTCTCCGTGTTTGTCAACCCCAAAGTGCCGATTCCCTATGAGATTGAAAAGCTGACGGGCATACAGGACGATATGGTGATCGGCGCCGAGACCATTGAGAGCGTTTTGCCGCAGTTTCTGGCTTTCAGCGAGGGCTGTATGCTGGTGGCGCACAACGCCGAGTTCGACATGAGCTTTATCCGGGAGAACTGCGACAGGCAGGGAATCGAACACGATTTTACCTATGTGGACACGATGAATCTGTCCCGGGTGATGCTGCCCGCGCAGTCGAAGCACACGCTGGACGCGGTGGCCAAGACGCTGGGCGTATCGCTTCTGAATCACCACAGGGCCGTGGACGACGCGGAGGCGACCGCGGAGATTTTCGTGAAGCTGATTGCGATGATGGCGCAGGATGGGATCACGACACTCCGGCAGATCAACGAGAAGGGCAAGGCGAGTCCCGACATCATCAAGCGTCTGCCTACTTACCACGGCATCATTCTGGCCAAAAACAACGTGGGGCGCATGAACCTGTACCGTTTGGTCTCCATGTCCCACATCACCTATTATGCCAGGAGGCCGCGCATTCCCAAGAGCCTTCTGAGCGAGTACAGGGAAGGGCTGATCGTGGGGAGCGCCTGTGAGGCGGGAGAGCTGTACCGCGCGCTCCTGGAGGGCAAGCCGGACGCGGAGATCGCGCGTCTGGTCAATTTCTATGACTATCTGGAGATTCAGCCTCTCGGCAATAACCGGTACATGATCGCCTCCGACAGGACGCCCAACATTCGCTCCATGGAGGATATCAAGGAGATTAACAGGAAGATCGTGCGCCTGGGCGAGAAGTTCCACAAGCCCGTCGTGGCGACCTGCGATGTGCATTTCCTGAATCCGGAGGACGAGATCTACCGCCGCATCATCATGGCCGGACAGGGCTTCGGCGACGCGGACGAGCAGGCGCCCCTCTATCTGCGGACGACGGAGGAGATGCTGCAGGAGTTCGACTATCTCGGGAGCGACAAGGCCGAGGAGGTGGTGATCACCAACACGAATCTCATCGCGGACATGATCGAGTGCATGTCGCCGGTGCGGCCGGACAAGTGCCCGCCCGTCATCGAGGACAGCGACAGGCAGCTCACCGAGATCTGCTACAACAGGGCCCATGAACTCTACGGCGAGGAGCTGCCTCAGATCGTGGAGGAGAGACTGGAGAAAGAACTGCACTCCATCATATCCAACGGCTTCGCGGTGATGTACATCATCGCCCAGAAGCTGGTGTGGAAGTCGGTGGAGGACGGCTATCTGGTGGGGTCCCGAGGCTCCGTGGGAAGCTCTTTCGTGGCGAATATGGCGGGAATTACGGAGGTGAATTCCTTAAGCCCGCACTATCGGTGCCCCAAGTGTCATTACTATGACTTCGACTCCGAGGAGGTGAAGGCGTACAGCGGCGGCGCGGGCTGCGATATGCCGGACAGACTCTGCCCGAAGTGCGGCGCGCCCCTCAGCAAAGAGGGCTTTGACATTCCCTTCGAGACCTTCCTGGGCTTCAAGGGAGACAAGGAGCCGGATATCGACCTGAATTTCTCGGGCGAATACCAGAGTAAGGCCCACAAGTACACGGAGGTGATCTTCGGCAGCGGGCAGACCTACCGCGCGGGAACGATCGCCACGCTGGCGGACAAGACGGCCTTCGGCTATGTGAAAAAGTATTATGAGGAGCACGGCGAACACAAGCGGGCCTGTGAGATCAACCGCATTGTCGCGGGCTGTACGGGCGTCAGGCGCAGCACGGGACAGCATCCCGGCGGCATTGTGGTGCTTCCCGTGGGGGAGGATATCAACTCCTTCACGCCGGTGCAGCACCCGGCCAACGATATGACGACGGACATTGTCACCACACACTTCGACTATCACTCGATCGATCACAACCTGTTAAAGCTCGATATTCTCGGGCATGATGATCCGACCATGATCCGTATGCTGCAGGACCTGACGGGCATCGATCCCGTCACGATCCCGCTGGACGACAAGAAGGTCATGTCGCTCTTTGCCTCCACGGAGGCGCTTGGCATCACGCCGGAACAGATTGGCGGCTGTAAGCTGGGCTGCCTGGGAATACCGGAGTTCGGCACGGATTTTGCCATTCAGATGGTCATCGACGCGAAGCCCACGTGCTTCGCGGATCTGGTGCGCATCTCGGGTCTGTCCCACGGGACGGATGTGTGGAAAGGCAACGCGCAGACGCTGATCGAGGAGGGCAAGGCGACGCTGTCCTCGGCGATCTGCTGCCGCGACGACATTATGATTTCCCTGATCCGGATGGGCGTGGAACCCGCGCTCTCCTTCACGATCATGGAGAGCGTGCGCAAGGGCAAGGGGCTGAAGCCGGAGTGGGAGGAGGCCATGACGGCTGCCGGCGTGCCGGACTGGTATATCTGGTCCTGTAAGAAGATCAAGTACATGTTCCCGAAGGCGCACGCGGCTGCGTATGTCATGATGGCCTGGCGCATCGCCTACTTCAAGATCAACTATCCGCTCGCCTACTACGCGGCTTATTTCAGCATCCGCGCCTCGGCCTTTTCCTATGAGCTGATGTGCCGGGGGCAGGAGCATCTGGAGAGGCTGATGGCGGATTACAGTGCGAGGAAGGAACTCTCCAAGAAGGAGCAGGACTCTTACAGGGACATGAAGATCGTGCAGGAGATGTACGCCAGAGGGTACGATTTCGTGCCGATCGACATCTTTAGGGCGCAGGCACGCACCTTTCAGATTGTGGACGGCAGGCTGATGCCCTCCATCGACAGCATCGACGGCGTCGGACAGCAGGCCGCGGACTCCATCGTGGAGGCGGCGAAGGACGGACCGTTTCTGTCGAAGGACGATTTCAGGGAGCGCACCAAGGCTTCCAAGACGATCGTGGATCTGATGGACAGTCTGGGGCTTCTCGGGAATCTGCCCGAGTCCAACCAGATCAGTCTGTTTGATTTCGTGGGCGCGTAAAAGAAATTTGCAGGAAAAAATTTCCCGCTGTTACGGTTATAAAAATGCCGTTGAGTTTGACTTAAAACATGATATACTATGAATAACAATATCTGCAGCCTATATAATGGAGCAGATGATATGTTGTTAAAAGAGGTGACAGACTATGAGCAGCAGAGAAAAGGTAATGCAATTATTAAATGTAATTGATGATGAAAAAATGGTTTATGTTCTCAATATTTTAGAGAATTTAACGTGCTTTGCCGAAATCCCAAACAGTGAAACAATTTCAGCTTTTCAAGAGGGTGACGATATGTTGGCAAACGGAACAGGAAGAAGATACAGCAGTGCATCGGCTCTTTTTGCTGATTTAGAGGTATAGGATGTTGGAAATTACACCCACCGGCCAATTTTCCCGAATATGGATATTGACTTGGGGGGGGCGGCGGTGATAAACTTTTTTAGATGTGAATCTATTCGTGTATCGCAGCCCTCTGCGGCTGCGACAGAATGATTATTTTGTGATAAGTAGATTCGGCGGGCAGGAAGAACCGCCGGATCTGTAAAGGAGGCTCTTACCATGCGGTATCGGATCAGACAATATCTTGCGGGCTTACTTGCCGCAGCGCTGATGATCGCCATGCTGCCTGCGGCGGCATTTGCGGAGGACGGCGCGGGGAAAGACGCCCCGGCACAGGTGCAGGAGTGGATCGACGCCCTTCCGGCTGCGGAGGAGATCACGGAGGAGAACCGGAGCGAAGTGCAGGGGCAGCTGGACGCCATAGAGGCGGCGATGGAAGAAATGACGGAGGAGGAAAAGGCGACGCTGGACACCGCCAGATATGAGGCGGCGTCCGCGTCCCTGTCTGATCTGTCTGATACGAACGGTGAGGGAGAGCCGGGCGGCACGGAGACGAACCCGGACGACGGTTCGGGAAACGATGCGGACGAAGATGCGGACGGTGGGGGGGGGCACAGACCCCGCTGACGGCGATATAGGCACAGACTCCGCTGACGGCGATCTGGGCACGGATCCCGACAGTGATATGGGCTTGGACGGCGGCTCCGGTACGGACCCGGATAACACCATAGATCCGGACAGTATCGCGGATCCGGACAGCGTCACGGATCCGGGCGCGAATGAGGAAATTCTGGCGCAGATGCAGGAGCTGATCGACGCCCTTCCGGCCGCGGAGGAGATCACGGAGGAGAACCGCGCGGAAGTGCAGGAACAGTTGGAGGCCATAGAGGCGGCTCTGGAGGAGCTGACCGACGAGGATAAGGCTATGCTGGACCTTGCCCGCTACGATGCCGCCGCCGCGGCGCTGTCCGCCGTGCACAGGCCGAGGCGGAGACAGAGCGCGGCGAGGAACGGCTCTGTGTCGTATCTGGACGCAAGCGGCAGGACGCAGACCTGCTCTGCCTATACGACGATCTCGAATCAGACCGAATGGAACGGCGGCTGGTATGTCCTGGAGTGGAACGTTGACATCTCCGACCGGATTGAGGTAAAGGGCGACGTCAATCTGATTTTGGAGAACGGCTGCACCCTGACGGCGAGCAAAGGCATTGGTGTGAAACAGAATAACAGCCTGACAATTTATGCCCAGTCTGCGGATGCGGGGACAATGGGGGCGCTGAAGGCGGGGCCTAGTGATGAAGATTTCGCCGGGATCGGCGGCGGCAACGTTTGGAATTATGCGGGCGACATCACGATCAACGGGGGCGCCGTCACCGCAACGGGAGGCGATAGCGCCGCCGGAATCGGCGGTGGATTCTATTCAACGAACGACTATGCTGAGCCGGGCAGCATTACGATCAACGGGGGTGTCGTCACCGCAACGGGAGGCGACGACGGCGCCGGGATCGGCAGCGGCTATGAGACTGCGGCGGGTACCATTACGATCAATGGGGGTTCCGTCACCGCAACAGGCCACGGTGCCGCCGGGATCGGCGGCGGAGATTATGCCGCTGGCGGTACCATCACGATCAGCGGGGGTTCCGTCACCGCAAAAGTAACCTCTGACGTCGATGCCGGGATCGGCAGCGCAGGCTATGCAGCTACCAGATCAAATCTAGTCTCGAACATTACGATCAAGGGAGGCATCGTCAGTACCGATTCATTTATTGGAGGAGACTGGGCTAAGGATAATTCAAAGGGCTGCACGGTCACGATCAGCGGGGGCTCTGTCACCGCAAAGAAGATTGAAACCACTAGAGGAACTTTCTCCACCGGCACAGGCGGAAAGGCAGTGCTCCATATTTCCGACAGTATTTCGGATGAGAGCAATAAAAGCAGTTGGAGCGGCATTATTTTTGTGAAAAATGAGGGTCAGGTGTACGGCACGCCGACGCCCGACTTTAATTTTGAGGTAAAGAGCGGGGAGACGCTGAACGTGCAGAAAGGTCATCCTCTGCACATCGCAGGCGGCGTAACGCTGACCAACAGGGGCGTCATCCGTGTCGGCAGCGAGGATGACTATGACGGTGAGCTCACAAGTGACGGGTCGGTCGTCAATGAGGGAACCATCGACGTCTGGGGACCGCTCACCTATGGCGAGACGAGGATCAACAACCAAAACGGCGGTCAGATCATCTATCATCTCAATCTGGACATTGCCGCGCCGATCTTCGCGGATGCGCCCTACGGTTCGCAGCCGTCCGCGCAGCCGGTTACGATGACGAATAACAACAGGAACGCGGTCACGATCTCCAAGGTGGAGATTTCGGGGAAAGATAAGGACAGCTTTGCGTTCGAGACTACGGGCAGCGCGAACAAAAGTCTGGCCGTGGGCGCCGTCGACACATCCTGGGTGATCCGGCCCAAAGCGGGTTTGGACGTCGGAACATATCAGGCGGAGGTCACCGCCACTTATAAGAGCGCCGGCACTGACAGAACCTCCACGGCGGAACTGTCCTTTACTGTCACGAAGGCGGAGCCCGCGGTCACGGCAACGGCTGCCAGAAAGGACGGCGGGACGCTGACCTACGGAGACGACATCACCCTCACCGCCACGGTGAGCGCGTCGGGGAATATCAAGGAGGGCGATCTGGTCAATGCGGACAGCAAGGTGACTTTTTATGTCGACGGCACACAGCTGGGCGCTCCCGTGCCGCTTACCGGAGGGGGAACGGCCGGACGGGGCACGGCGTCCCTGGAGATAGACGGTTCGCCCCTGGATCTGCGGCACAGGCTGTTTGGGGAGAGCGGGAGTCCCTCTGTCACCGCCGTATACAGCGGGAATGGGAAGTTTGCGCAGAAGAGCGGAACTGTGGTCATGAAGGTGGCAAAGCGGGAGCTGCGTTACACGGTCACCGCCGCGGATAAGACATACGACGGGAGCGCGGCGGTAGAGGTCACGCTGCAGCCGGAGGGAGTTTTGCAGGGCGACGCCGTGTCCCTCACGGCGGCAGCCAGCGTAACTATGACAGCAGGCGCGGCCGGGAAGAAGGCGGGGGACGTCGGAACATATACGACGGTTCGTCTGTCCGACATCCGGGCAGGCGGTACGGACGGGAAATATTATACGGCTGCCGTTTCCGCGTCCGACGTGACGCTTACACAGCCCGTCAATATCGGCATGGCAAAGGCGCAGGCCGCGGCCGCTCCCAGGGAGAATACGCTGACCTATAACGGCTCACGGCAGACGCTGGTGACTGCCGGAAAGGCCGAGGGCGGCGTCATGAAATATTATGCGGGCGCAGAAGCGCCGGCCGCGGGCAGCGCCGACTGGCAGGAGGACGTCTCCACCCTTACGGGACTGGACGCCGGGGATTATACGGTCTGGTACTATGTGGACGGCGACGCCAACCACACAGACACAGTCCCTGTGTCCCTAACCGTCACGATCGATCGGGCAGAGCCCGTTCTGTCTGTCGCGCCCGCGCCCGTGCCGGATGCATTGACTTATGACGGCACGGATCAGGCACTGGTGACGCCGGGAACGGCGGCGGGAGGCAGCCTGCGTTACTATGTGGGTCAGGCAGCCCCGGCGGGAGGCAGCGCGGCCTGGAAGACAGAGAGCGCGGAGGTCACGGGCAGGAATGCCGGGACCTACACGGTCTGGTATTATATTGTGGGCAGCAAGAACTATAAAGACAGCGCCGCTTCATATGTCACCGTCACCATCGGCAAGGCGGAGGGGGAAGGCAGCGTCTCCATGAAGGGCTATTCCTGCAATGACGACAGCGTGGAACCCGAAGCGGACTCCCCGACCAACGGCACGGGGGATGTGACCTTCTTCTATAAGGAAGAGGGGCAGCCCGACACGGCGTACAGCGAAAACAAGCCTGTCACGGCAGGCAGCTATACGGTCCGGGCGGTGTTTGCGGAGACGGGCAATTACAAGGAGGTTACAGCGACGGCGGACTTTACCGTCACCCACCGTTTCGACGGCGGCTGGCAGAAAGATGCGGACGGGTATCGTCACGACTGTTCCTGCAGTACCGAGCTGCGCCTGCTGGAGAGCGGACTGACCGAGGTGCCGGAAGGCCTGAAAGATAAAGACGGACTGGACAGCGTGGCTCAGATCGCCGCCGCGCTGCGCCGGGAGGCCGGGAAGGCGGGCGTCACGGCCGCGGCGGACAACAGCGCCATCTATGACGTGAAACTCCAGAGCAGGGAAAGCGGCGGCGCGGACTGGGAGGAAGTGACGGAGGAGAATTTCCCTGAGGAGGGGATTACCGTCAGACTGCCCTATCCTGCCGGAACGAACGCCCGCTATGCCTTTACCGTGATCCACATGATTTCAAACGGTTCCGACGCCGGGCAGACGGAGAGGTTAGCGGTCATCAACGGCGCGGAGAGCATCAGCTTTACGGTGAAGAGCCTGTCGCCCTTCTGCGTCGTCTGGACAGCGCCGCCGGAGTCTTCACGGGACGAAGACGAGAATACGGAGACGCCCATTGCGGGCGTAGCGGTTTCGGCGGAGCCGGAACAGGAGAGCGGTATCGCTGCGGCAGTGCGCAGCGCCTCGGCAGACGGCAGCGGGCCGGAGCAGGCGGGAACCGTTCCCGCGGGGGCGGAAGAAATCTCCGCCGTTAAGGGCAGCAAGACAGAGAAAGGGACCGGAGCGGGAGAGTCTGTCACGGTCAGCGGTAACGGGATCGAAGAGAGCGGCAGAGTCGACGCGGCCGCGGAGACAGATGCGGCAAAAGACGGCGGAATGATGCAAAATGGGGAAGACGACGGACTGACAGATGTATCAGACAGCGCTCACGGGGGCAGCCGTTTATGGCGTTTCCTGCCGCTTGCGCTTCTGCCCGCGCTCCTTATCCTTATTCTGCTGATCCTCAGGAAACGGCATGCCGGCGGGGAAGATCGACAGGAAGAGGAGGAGTGAATCGATTCTTTTTCATAAGAAATAAACAGGTTTGGCAAATAAATTTCAAAAAGTACTTGCATTCTCACAGAAAATATAATCCCATCTTTGACAGTTAAAATGCGGGGAAGCTTGATAATTCCAAGGATTCCCCGCATTTTTTCATGGTTAAAATGT
>CANPXP010000006.1 GCA_947586255.1 uncultured Lachnospiraceae bacterium
CCCGCACCACATCCGCCGTCATTTTCAGGGCGTAATCGCCCGCCAGGTGCCCGTGTACCTGATTGATTTTCTTGAAGTGATCCAGGTCAAGAATCATCAGACAGCCGCCCGCGGCGCGAAGGCCCGCGGCTATCTCATGCTCGCCCTTGCGCTTGCTGATCACACCGGTCAGATAATCCGTGGGCGCGTCCAGAATACTCTCGTCTCCCATCGTCGTCCCCAGGATCTTCTCGCTGTCAAAGATCGGGGAGGCCATATCCTCCTCGTGCATCCACTGCTGCTCCAGCGCTCCCTCTTTGATCAGCTCGATAAAGATATCTACCAGATCGGGATCCCACTGGCTTCCCTTGCCCTTCTCCAGCTCCTGCATCACAATGTCGTCGCTCAGCCTGCGGCGGTACACACGGTTGCTCGTCATGGCGTCATAGGAATCCACCAGCGCGATGATTCTCGCGATCAGCGGAATGGATTCCGCCTTGAGCCCTTCCGGATATCCCTTGCCGTCGTAGCGCTCGTGATGATACTTCGCGCCCACGGCCACGTTCGGAAACATCTTGAAGTCCTTCAGGATCTCCGAGCCCATGATCGTGTGATTCTTGATCAGCCGAAACTCCAGGTCCGTCAGCTTAAAGGGCTTGTTGAGCACCGCGTCCGGCACGCCGATCTTACCTACGTCGTGCAACATCGCCACATAGTATGTATTCTGCACGTCCTCCTCGGACCAGCCGAGTCTCTGCGCCATCAGCTCGGCGTAGGCCGCCACGCGCATGGAATGCCCCTTCGTGTAATCGTCCTTCGCATCCACCGTGTTCGCGACAGTCATGATCGCCTGGATGGTGATGCGCTCCATCTCTCTCGTCTTCTCGTCCAGACGGCGCTGCAGGTCCTTGCGGTAGCCGTCCAGCTCCAGCGTGCTCTTGATACGGCTCAGCATGATCTGCGGTTCAAACGGCTTGGAGATAAAATCGCACGCTCCCACGCGGAAACACTCCACCTCCGTCTCCGCGCTTCTGTCCGCCGTCAGGAAGATGACGGATATCTTGCGCCAGCGCGGATCCGCCTGTAATGTCTGCATCACTTCAAAACCGCCGATCTCCGGCATGTTGATGTCGAGAAGGATGAGATCCGGCGTGTGCCTTTCCAGGTATTTGTAAGCCTGTCTTCCGGAATTGACGGCGACGACCTTATAGGTATCGCCCAGCAGGTTCTGTGCTGTTGACAACGTCAGTCTGTCATCGTCAACGATCAAAATTATTTTCTTCATTTGCCCCTCACATACACATTTGTCTATACCGTCTGCAGCATCGCCTGTTTTTGCTTATATTCCATTATAGTGTATCACTCTGTACCGTAAAAATCAATTGTCTTTGCTCATCTCCTTTTTCAGCCGCCGCATAATCTTTTTTTCCAGCCTGGAAATATAGGACTGCGAGATGCCCAGCATCTCCGCCACCTCCTTCTGCGTCAGCTCCTTGCCGTCCGCGTTTCCCAGCCCGAAACGCAGACGGATGATGGTCTGCTCCCGCTCTGACAGCTTCGCGATCGCCCTGACAAGCAGCTTGCGCTCCGCCTCGTTCTCCAGATCCTTATAGATGACGTCCTCGTCCGTCCCGAGAATATCCGACAGCAAAAGCTCGTTGCCGTCCCAGTCGACATTGAGCGGCTCGTCGATGGACACCTCCAACTTGTGCTTGCTGTTTCTTCTCAGATACATCAGAATCTCGTTCTCAATGCAGCGGGACGCGTAGGTCGCCAGCTTAATATTTTTGTCCGGGTTAAAGGTGTTGATGGATTTGATCAGACCGATCGTCCCAATCGAGATCAGATCCTCCACGCCAACGCCCGTATTGTCAAATTTTTTGGCGATATATACCACCAGACGCAGATTGTGTTCTATCAGAAGCGCCTTGGCCTCATCCTCATACTCCGTCCCGAGGTCGCCGATAATCTCATTCTCCTTCTCGCTCTCAAGGGGCGGCGGAAGCACCTCCGCACCGCCTATGTAATGAATGTCTCCCTGTCTGTTCATAAGGAATCTCGTGTCCTTACGCACCATCTTAAACTGCACTTTTCCGGGAATTGCCACTTTCAGAACCATTTTTACTCCTCCTAGCCTTCTAATAACCGTGGGTTCAGTATCATCTGATAGACGCCGTCCTCAGAGATTCCCGTATTACAAACCGCGACGATAACATGCTCCCTTCTGATCGCCTGCGCCTGCGCTTCGATCACGATCTCCGGAATCTCATACGCCGGCAGGATTCCTCTGTCCTTCCCGACGCTTTGAAAAGGCACCGCATGATATTTCTCCGGTCTGAAAGCCGGCTTCAGCCTTTTTGCAAGCTTCCTGCCAATCAGATTCACGGGCGCACCGCTTACCGGATCGGACAGATGATTGCCCGTATCCACGAGTGCCTGCACGCGCAGCCTCTCCCCCGGCACACAGATCTCCACCGTTCTCAGGCAGTTGTCCCTCTCGCGCTTCATGCGCCTCAGAATCGCCGCCAGAATGCGATACGCGGCATATTCCGCCGCCAGCGTGACAATCAGGCTCACGTTTCCTCTCAGAACCGTTCTCAGGCAATTCAGGATCCATATCATACCGCTGCCCAAAAAAAAGCCGCAGCCCGCCAGTACAAGGCTTGCGCGCAGCAATCTTCGCAGCCGCCCGATCCGGTAAACCGCCCACAGCATACCCAGGCTGACCGGCACGGCGCTCAGGGCGCTTCGCATCCCCGCCGTACCGAGGGGCAGCGTGACCGCGATACAGCTAAACAGCGCTCCCATCGCAGCTCCCGCCCAGATTCTTCTGTGCGTGGCAGTACACTCGAGAATCTGTCCCGCGAGAGACAGCAGATAGACATTCCCCGTCATCTGCAGGATGAAAACACTGTCGATATACAGTTTGTAATACACAGCCCACCTCCGTGTTCCGGCTTTATTATATGCAAAGCGGGACAAATATTTTGTCATAATCACGGCGTGGTTTTGCTTTTTTTGCAGACAGATAACAACAAAAAACCGCAGGATATGCTATCCTGCGGTCCAAAATGCCAATTGCCCTAACTTTTCTTTACTTTTAAGAAACTCGGAATATCCAGGGATTTCTCCTCCACGGAACTCTTGATATCCGGCGTCTTGTTGATGCCGCCCACCTGCTGCTTAAACTGCGGCGTCACAGCCTGTCCGCCCGCGGCGCTGCCTGTCTTTGAGCCGGCGCCCGGCGCGGCGAAATTGCCGAGTCCCGAACTGGGCACGGTTCCCAGCGTGGTCTTGCTCTGCAGAGACGTGGGAGTTATGTATCCGGCCTTGAACCCGAGTCCCGCCTGCTTCGCCTTCTCCTCGATGCCCGTCGCGATGAGCGTGACATTACAGGTATCCGTCATACTCGCGTCGTATCTGGAACCGAAGATGATATTGACGTCGGCGCCTGTCAGACTCTGCACGTAGCTTGCCGTATCGTTGGCGTCCGCCAGCGCGATATCGCCGGTCACATTGAGGAGAATATGCTTCGCGCCGGAGATCGTCGTCTCCAGAAGCGGGCTCTCCACAGCCATCTTGACCGCCTCGCTGGCCTTGTCGTCGCCCTTGCCCGTACCGATACCGATATGGGCGATGCCCTGATCCTTCATGACAGTCTGCACATCGGCGAAATCCAGATTGATATCAGCCGGAACGTTGATCAGATCCGTGATGCCTTGCACCGCCTGCTGCAACACCTCATCCGCCTTCTTCAGCGCATCCGGCATTGTCGTCCGTCTGTCCACAATCTCCAACAGTTTGTCGTTCGGAATGACAATCAGGGTATCTACATTGCCCTTGATCTTATCGATACCGGCGAGCGCATTGGTCATGCGCGCCTTCGCCTCAAAGCTGAAGGGCTTCGTCACGACGCCCACCGTCAATATTCCCATATCCTTGGCCAGCTTCGCCACCACCGGCGCGGCTCCCGTACCTGTTCCGCCGCCCATGCCGCAGGTGACAAACACCATATCCGCGCCCTTGAGCGCGGCGGCCACCTCATCCGAGCTCTCCTCCGCGGCCTTCTCGCCAATTTCCGGCTTCGCGCCGGCTCCCAGCCCCTTGGTCAGCTTCTCGCCGATCTGCAGAAGCGTTGGCGCCTTGCACAGCTGCAGCGCCTGCTTGTCCGTATTGATACCGATAAACTCCACACCGGTGATCTCTTCATCTATCATTCTATTTACAGCATTGTTACCCGCGCCGCCGATACCGACCACAATGATCTTGGCGGCAAACTCCGCATCATTTAACTTAAGCTCAAGCAAGGTGATACCTCCTTTTGTTTACCAAAAAACTCTCATAGATTATCATATAATTATTTTTCAAAATTCGCAACCCATTTTTTTGCTTTTTGTGGACATCCGCCCGAAAACAGGCCAAAATACCATAATTATCCACCGCCGGGAGCTGTCTCACTCCAGCTCGAAGCTGTAAGACTTCAGATCCTCGCTGTACTCCCGCATGTCCAGCGTCCCCTTTTTGCCCTCCAGACTGGGCAGCATGTACTGCAGCTTCATGATCTTCTCGTCGATAAACCCGTCGTCCCCCATGGCCACCTTGGCGTCGCCGAATATGAGCGTGACCTGATAATCCTTGTCGAAGTAGATCTTGTCCGCCTTCATGGAGTACTTGTCCAGCTGCTGCGTGATGTTGAGCACCTCCTGAAAAATCTCGGGTTTTTCCACCGGCAGCGGCTCGTGCAGGATGACGTGATCGAACTGCAGTCCCGTCACCTGCGGTATCCCCGACGTCTTCTCCGGGGAAGTCTCCACGACAATGCCGTCCTTGTCGAAATAGACATATTGGTCCAGATAAGCCACGCAGCCTGCCAGCGCTTTCTCATACACCGTGATGCGTATCGTGTCCTTCGCCTCGATCGTCACGTCCATCGTCTGAATGAACGGTATGTCCTCCATTCCCTTATCCTTATACTTCATCGCTAAGAACAGGGAATTGTTGCCGAATTTTCCATCCATTACCATGTCGATAATCTCTTCGTTGGTATAATGGACATTTCCCTCCACATATATTGTAGTGACAGTGTAATTGTGTATGATATACCAATATCCCGCGGCCAGAACCGCCAGGACGAGGAAAAGCACAGAGCCCAGAATCGCCATTCTCCTTCTCCTGCCAAAGCGCAGCTTTTCTTCCGGTCCTTTCCCGTGCCTTTCCTGTTCGATATCGCCGTTTTTGACCAGCCGCAGATTCGGGTGAGCCTTCTTTACTTTTTTTACCTTTTTCCTGTCAGCCATCTGTCAACCTCGCACAATCACCGTCCCGGCGCCGTCGTTCAGGCAAGCTCCAGATCAGCGCCCAGCGCTCTCAGGTGAAGCACAATATCCTCATATCCTCTGTCGATATAATGACGGTTCGTCACAATGCTCGTTCCGTCCGCCGCGAGAGCGGCAATGACGAGCGCCGCTCCGCCGCGAAGCTCCTGCGCCTGCACAATCGCGCCGCGAAGCCGGGCGACTGGGGCGATATGGGCCGTATTCCCACACACGGTGATATCCGCGCCCATCTTGCACAGCTCGGACACAATGCGGAAGCGGTTTTCAAACACCGTCTCCTCGATGCGGCCCGCCCGCCCGGAAAGCGCCATGACCGCCATAAAGAGGGACTGCATATCCGTGGGAAATCCGGGATAGCACGCAGTCGTAACAACGTCGCAGCAGTTTTCGTGATCCTTACCCGTCACCAGAATCCCGTCCGCCTCGCACAGAACCGCCGCACCCATGCGCTCCGCACAGGCAAGCACACTCTCCATGTGGCGCACCGGCGCGTCCCGCAGAAAAATGCGGCCCCCGGCGCACATGCACGCGCACAGGTACGTTCCCGCCACAATGCGGTCTGCCGGGATGCGATACCGCACCGGCATAAGCTTTTCCACCCCGCGAATCACCAGCCGGCCGGTGCCGCTTCCTTCAATCCTTGCTCCCGCGCTTTGCAGAAATTCGCACAGCGCCTGTATCTCCGGCTCTCTGGCCGCCGGCTCGATCACTGTCACGCCGTCCGCCAGCACCGCCGCCAGAATCAGATTCTCGGTCGCCCCGACGCTGATAAAGGGCAGCCGCAGCACGGCTCCCTTCAGTCTCGCCGCTTCGACGCAGAATCCGTTCTCCCGCTCCTCCACAGAGGCGCCCATCAGGCGCATAGCCTGCAGATGCAGATCGATGGGTCTTGCGCCGATCACACAGCCGCCCGGATACTCCATGCAGATCTGTCCCGTCCTGGCCAAAAGGGCCCCCACAAGCATGACCGAGGAGCGCATGACGCACACGGAATCAGAGGGCATGTCACACGCGGAAAAGCCCTGCGTGTCTACCCGCACAAGCGACTCCTCTCTCTCAACCCTGCACCCCAGACTTTCCAACAGTCTCAGCATATGGTAGACGTCGGAAATATCCGGGCAATTCTCTATCTCGCAGACACCGTCTATCAACAGTGTCGCCGCCAGAATCGGCAGCGACGCGTTCTTTGACCCTTGTATCACAGTCTGTCCGTTCAGACACCTGCCGCCATAGATACGAATAGCGTCCATATTCCTTACCTCGAATCCAAAAATATGACCTATTCTATCTATATGGCTTTTGCCCCGAAAGTTATCTTGTCCCTAAGACAGATCTTTGAGTCTGATTCCTCTGGCCACACTTAAGACCAGCCCGATCTCACTTAACAGGATCACCACCGACGATCCCCCGTAGCTGATAAACGGAAGCGAAATGCCGGTGTTGGGGATCGTGTTGGTGACAACCCCGATGTTCAGGATCACCTGGATGGAGATGTGTCCCAAAACCCCTACGACCAGAAGCGCCCCGAACAGATCGGGCGCGTTGTTCGCAATCACCATGAAACGCCAGATCAGCATGACGAACATGATGATCACGGCGAATCCGCCGAACAGTCCCAGCTCCTCGCAGATAATGGAGAAGATCATATCGTTCTGCGCCTCGGGCAGAAAGCCGAGCTTCTGCATGCTCGCGCCCAGTCCCTTACCCAGCACGCCGCCGGAGCCGATGGCGTAGAGCGCCTGAATTGTCTGGAACCCCTTGCCGCTCGCGTACGCCTCCGGATCGAGCCAGGCCAGAATGCGCTCCCCGCGGAAGCCGCCCACACTGCCCTCCTCCGCAGCCGGCTGCGCCGCCGCCATCTGCACGATGACGAACACCATCAGAGCAACGGCCGCCGCGCCCGCAAGGCCCAGCAGAATAAAGCGCTTATAGTCCGGACAGGAGACGAACAGCATCAGCACCGCGATGCCCATGACAATAATCGCGGAACTTAAATTGTTCGTGATCAGCCAGAGCATCAGCGCAATCGGCACCGGCACGCCCAGCACCGACCAGAAACCCTTGCGGCTTCGTATCTGCTTGCCCATCGTACAGATCATGCTCGCCAGAAACAGAATCATGCCTAGCTTTGCCACCTCCGCCGGCTGCAGGGAGATCGGCCCTATGTACAGCCACCGCTTCGCGCCGTGGGAGGCATGCCCGAAAGGAATGATCAGGAAGATCAGCACCACCGACACAATATAACCGAGTACCGCGAAGCGCTCCCAGAAATGGTACGGCACGTTCGCCACGATGATCATCGCGATCAGGCCCAGCACCGTCGCAAACATCTGCTTTTTCAGGTAATAGGCCGAGTCGCCGAAATCCAGATTGGCCTCATAGGAGCTGGTGGAATACACCATAATCATTCCGAATCCCAGCAGGAACAGCACGATGAAAAGCAGACTGTAATCCATGAAATTTTCGCCGTTCGATCTTCCTCTTCTCCGTGAAGAATTTCTCTGTGCCACCTATTTCGTATCCTCCAGTCGGTTTACAAGTTCTTTGAAAAGTTTCCCTCTGACCTCATAGTTCGGGAACATGCCCCAGCTCGCGCAGGCGGGAGACAGAAGCACCGCGTCGCCGCTTACGGCTTCCCTGACGCAGATCTCGAAGGCCTCCTCGAAACTGTCCGCCAGAATGATATTCTGCACGCCGTGCCTCCTGGCGCAGGCGGCGATTTTGTCCCTGGTCTGCCCGATGAGCACCAGACATTTCACCTTGCCGTCAAAGGCTTCTATCCACTCGTCGTACTCACTCTGCTTATCGTAGCCGCCGCCGATCAGCACCGTGGGCTTACTCATCGCTCGGATGCCCTGAATCGCCGCGTCGGGATTCGTCCCCTTGGAGTCATTGTAATAATCCACACCGCGCTTGGTGGCCACGAACTCGATCCGGTGCTCCACCGCCTTGAACTGCCGCACCACAGAGAGAATTGTCTCTGTCGGCACGCCCATGGCCTGCGCGATCGCAATCGCCGCCATCACATTCTCCACATTGCAGACTCCCACCAGATTCATCTCGTGAATATTCATCAGGCGTTCCTTCCGGCCGGCCGACGCCTGCCAGATCTCCTCACCGTCCAGATAGAGTCCGTCCTCCAGCCGGCGCGCGGAGGAGAACCACATGACTCTCGCGGGGCACCTCTTCTCCCCGAAATCGCGCGTGTACGCGTTCTCATAGTTGAGCACACAGACCTGCGCCCTCGTCTGGTTCTTCGCGATCGCCTCCTTGGCTGCCGCGTAATTCTCCATCGTATGGTGCCTGTTCAAATGATCCGGCGTGACGTTGAGAATCGCTGATACCTGCGGCGCGAACTCCTCGATCGTCTCCAGCTGAAAGCTGCTGATCTCCGCCACCGTGACCGTCTCCTCCGTAGCCTCGAGCGCCATGAGCGTATACGGATTGCCGATATTGCCCACCACGGCCACGTCTTTACAGTGCGCCGCCATAATCTCTCCCACCAGCGAGGTGGTCGTCGTCTTGCCGTTGGTACCGGTAATGCCGACCACACGCCCTCTGCCGAGTCTATAGGCCAGCTCGATCTCTCCCCAGATCGGAAGACCGCGGTCGCGAAGCGCGTTCACAAACTCCGTATCTGTCGGCACGCCCGGACTCAACACGGCCAGCGCTACCTCAGCGGCCACTTCCTCCGGCAGTTCGCCCAACACGATCTCTGCCTGCACATCCGACGCCAGTTTCCGGCCAAGCTCCTCTCTGTCCAACGCCGCGTTCGAGTCATATAACACAGGCAGCGCCCCGACGCGGCTCAGCGCCGTCACAGCGCCGATCCCGCTGATGCCCGAGCCGACCACCAGCACCTTCTTACCCTGCCAAGCTTTTCTGTCCATACTGCTTCTTTTCCATACCTTTCCACCGAAATACAACCGCCGCCAGGCCGAGCGCCGAGACGAGCGATATCGCTTCCGCCACCCGCCAGTACCACGGTTCTCTGTATTCGATATTGATATAACCGTCGAATCCCGGCGGGAGAGAAAATTCAATTCGTTTCGCATAACCGTCGCTGATCGCATATTCCCGCCCGCTGTCATCCGTCACGTGATATCCCTTATAATAAAACATAGGCGCGTCCACCAAGCCCTTCTCCTCATCAGAGGCAACGCAGTGAAGCCGCATGCTGCTGCCTCTGCGCTCCACAATCACCGCCTCCTTCATATGTTCCGCAGAGACGTCGGAGGAAAGGTTCTGCAGCATACCGTCGTTGATTTCATTCCGCAGATACTCTCCCTTCTCAATGTGATAAGTGTCCAGTTCGGCGTAGCTATACGGCGCGATAAATCCGTAATTGTCCGCATACTCCGAGGCGAAGTAACCCATCATCACCATAGCGACCCCGGCGATGATCCATCCAGCCCGCGTTATTCTCCCGCTGTCCATCCTAATCCCGCGCAAAAGCTGCATAAGCAGAAGACACAGAAATATGATCGCTATACCGATATATCTGTAGGGAAACTGCACCTGCGACATGATCTCAAAAAGAATACAGTGATCCGCCAGGTAATCCCAGGGAAAAACATTCAGCGTAATGCACATGGTCAGACCTGCAGCGACGGTGAGAAAGCGCAGCATCTTATCCTTCGTCTTTGTACACAGCGGCACCGCAACCAGAAACGCCGTCATCAGAATCAGCCCCGGAGACAGAAATCTTCTCCCCACAGTCTGGTCAAGCATCTCGTGATTCAGCGTTAACTTCCTAAAAAATGTAAAATATTCGCCAACCGTCATCCCATATTCCTGCACGGCGATATTTACCATATCCTCCCTCAAGTGAAGTGGCACGTTGAATGCATAGTCCAGAAAGGGCACAAGAAAATATGCGCTCAGGGCACATGTCCCGGCCACCGCCAGCAGATATACCTTCACAGTCTCCCTGCGGAGGGTTTTTCGGAACAAAGCTATGCAGACGAACAGCATGGCAAAGGCAACCATCTCCGCACTCAACATATGTGTCATAAACAGGCCGCTCATTCCTACAGCCAACAACAGCGCGTTTTTTCTGTATTGCCTGTAATCCCGCACGTCATCCATATAGATCCGCCAGACTGCCGCAGCCATAAGCGGCATAAACATCATGGCGCTGTATTCTCCCACCGCTGCCCGCGCATATATGTTGATCATCCGATAGGAGGCTGTACAGTACGCTAACGTCGCGATCAAAGCAATTCTCGTATCCCTGCATATGCGCTTCATACTGTAATAAGAAATCGCCGTAGTTCCGACATTGATCAGAAATACATAAAACTTGTAAGACGTCGTGACAGAAAATCCGAGCAGATTCATGAGCGCCGGCAGATACAACAGCAGATCACCGTAACAGACAGATACCGGGTACCCGTAGCCGTCCATCCACTCCGATGACAGCCTCACCGGAATATGCCCCAGCCGCAGTTCCCGCGCAATGCCCCCGATCCGCATCAGATGGAACCACAGATCATCTCCCGCGACTATGTCGTCCATGAACAGTGGAAGCGATGAGAGCAGCGCAATCCCCGCCAGAGCCGTCAGGACATCCCTGTGCTTTTTGATGCTGTCCGACAGAAGCAGACAGATATCCAGGCTCAAAAACAGTGTCAGAATAACACACATTCTCTTCAGAATGCCGAAAAAAGTCGGTGCAATACTGATGCCGGTAACCTGCAGATACCCTGTTCCGTCATAGATGACCTTGAACTCAAAATGATCGACCTTGTCGCTGACGGCAAAGTCATACCGCAATGTATTGCTGTTTCTGCTCAGGCGTGCCTCTTCTCCTTTCAGATGAAAGGAGTCCTCTTGATCGTAGACTCCGCATTCTTGGTCATGATCGCAGAAATACTCGACTTCGATTCGATAGGTTCCGGATTTCAGGCTGATATCTGGTCCGTAAATCAGCTCAATCGGCTGATCCCCGGAATATTTACTCTCATCGATCTGCCAGCCGTTCCTGACGTCATACACAACATAATCGGAGCTCCAATCTGAAACGGACAGATCCGGCATTTCCCTGTTACGACGCTGCAGCTGCGCCAGCGACACGACTGCCATGACAATAACAGCCAGCACCTGAATCAACAGTACAAGCTTTATTTTCCCTCTTCGGCTGTCCAATATTGCAGTTTTTCTTCTCATCAGTCTTCCTCCCGCATTCGGGCTGCCGTCCGCATTTTCTCTTCGTCCCCTCATATCAAACCGTCTATACGCCCATCAGCGCTGCCAGGCACAGAAGCGCCGTCACGATGGAGAACACTGCGACCACTCGGGTTTCCGACCAGCCGCACAGTTCAAAATGATGGTGAATCGGCGCCATCTTAAAGATGCGCTTACCTCCGGTCAGCTTGAAGTATGTCACCTGCATGATCACCGACAGCACCTCGATCATGTAGATAAAGCCCACAATCACAATAAAAAGCGGCATCTGCATCATGTAAGCCGCAGCCGCCACAAAACCGCCCAAAGCCAGCGAGCCGGTGTCTCCCATGAACACGCTGGCCGGATATACGTTAAACAGCAGGAATCCCAAAAGCGCACCGGCCACCGCGCAGGTGATCGGCTCAATGCCGCTGCCCGTCCCGATGGCCACGACGCTGAAGAAAGTCGCCACCAGCACCGTGACGGAGCTTGCCAGGCCGTCCAGACCGTCGGTAAAATTGACGCCGTTGACCGTGCCGATCACGATAAAAAACAGGATCGGTATGTTCCATATCCCAAAATCGAGAACCACGCCGTCCAGAAACGGCACCTTCATCGCCAGCGACACATCCGTATACCGCATCAGATAATAGACGAAGACACCCGTCACCACGATCTGCAGCGCGAACTTCTGCCACGGGCGAAGACCCATCGAACGCTTCAGCACAACCTTGATGTAATCGTCCATAAATCCGATCAGACCAAAGCCCAGCGTGAGAAACAGAACCGGGATGATCCTCGGATAATCTCTGACAAAGACAAGGGATGTGACCACTACACTCACAAGAATCAGAATCCCGCCCATCGTCGGCGTTCCGTTCTTCTTCAGATGACTCTGCGGGCCCTCCTCCCGCACTGTCTGTCCGACCTTGAGACGCCTGAGAAAAGGAATCACAAAGGGCCCAAGCGCCACGCTGACCGCAAACGATATCAACACAGACATTAAAATCGTCGAATTCATACACCCCTCCAAAAAAGATATATGGTAAAAACCTAAGTTTTATTATAGTCCATCTCCTCCAAATATGGAAGAATGTTTTCAAAAAGCTGCCGCACGACCGGCGCCGCAATCTGGCCGCCGTAATAAGTTCCCTGCGGATTATTGATAATCGCAACCGCCAGCACCTGCGGGTCGTCCGCCGGTGCGAAGCCGAGGAACGAAGCGATGTATCTGCCGCTCCCTCTCGGCAGCGTCTGACTGGTGGCCGTCTTACCGCCGATGCGGTATCCCTCCACCGCGCCGTTTTTGCCGCTGCCCTCCGCCACCACCTGCTCCAATATGTACCGCATCGTCGCGGAGGTCTCCTCGGACACCACATGATCCCTGACCGGATAGGAGAATGTCTCGCTGTTTCCGCCATCCGCATCCGCCGTCCGTACGCCGAAATGCGGCGTCACCCGCCTGCCGCCGTTGATGATCGAGGAGGCCGTCACCGCCAGCTGGATCGGCGTGATCTGGAAGGACTGTCCGAAGGAGATCGTCGCAAGCTCCACCGGACCGATATTGTCCACATCGTGCATGATCGTCCCCGCCTCCCCCGGCAGATCGATGCCCGTCTTATCCAACAGCCCGAACTGCCTGAAATAAGAGTAAAACCGCTCCGCGCCGATCCGGAGTCCCACCGTGATGAACACCGGGTTGCAGGAAGCTGCGTATTATAGAGTCCCACTCCTGTGCACATACCGCGCCGTGATCCGAAACAGATTTTCACCGGCCGTCCCGTCCTGCGGGGAAATATCTGCCTCCCGGATCTGCGGCATACCGGGCAGCGCGTTCCTGTCAAAGAATATCTCCAGTCTTCCGTCCGAATATACCATGATCCTTTTGATTCCGGCAATGAATCCCCGCGCCCTGGCCTGCCGGATAATATCCCCGTCGGCCAAAGACTCCCTGATTTTTTCCAGCCGCCTCTCACAGTCGGCGCGGGAAGCGCCTGTCTGTTCCAGATCGCTGATCCGCGCGGCAAGCGGCGCCATCTGCTCTTCCAACTGTCGATTATACCGCGCGAACTCCCCGTCTGCAATCGTTTCGTTCATCAGCTTGTCAAACAGGACGTCCTTTTTCCCGGAAAGCTTCCCATATTCCCGCCTGCACCGGCTCAGCTCCTCTTTCGCCGGATTGTCCCGCATCGCTCTCCGCGCGGCGGCAAGCGCCTCGCCGACAACGCTCTGCTGCGCGCCGAAAATATTCTCGCACTGCTCCGCGCATACCGCCTCAAGCAGCTGATGGAGCTCCTCATCCAGAAGATTGATATTGTCACAGCCCAGCGGATTCTTCGCCTTCCGCCCGGCCGTCAGCGCCGTCGAACATTTCCACTCCGCGATCCTGCGCCCCGCCTTCCCCGACCGGAAGGAGGACCTGTAATACACCTGTCCGCACTCCGCGCAGTAGAGCTTCTGCGACAGGTCATACATGCCCGCCTTGGACAGATCCCTCCGGTAATCCCCGTACCGGTTCCCGATCCGCCTGCCTTCCAGCGCCCGCAGCGCCTCCTCCTGGCACTCCTTCGTGACGATCGCCGGCAGCGCGTTCTCTATATAGATCCACTCCTCCGGCGGCAGATTGACGAACCTGTGCGCCTCGAAATCGTACTCTCTGGTGTGGATGACCATCGTGCCGTGCGCCCGGGGCGAATACAGCATCTTGCGCCACTGCACGTTCGAGATCCGTTTCCCGCTCTTGCCGCGGATGCCCCGCTCATACATGACGTTGGCGATGGTGTAGAATCCTGCTCCGGAGCGCGCCATGGCAAAAGCCTCTCTGTAGGCCGCGGCCTCCGCCTCGTTGACGACATACACGTCCTTCTCTACCCTGTCCCAGCCGAACATCGGTCTGGTGATATTCAGGCCGGCGCTCCTGCCCTGTCTGTGCTGCTCCTGTCTGCGGCTGTGGGAGTTTTTGATCTTCTTGGAGAGCTCTCTGCTGAACTCCTCCGCCAGAATCGCCTTGATACCGGAGATCAGCCCGTCATCCGGCGTATAGAACCTGTCATCAATATAGATGTAGAGACGCTTGCCGGTCTCCGTGAGTCGGTTCAGGAACAGGTACCAGTCCTTCGCCGAACGCATGAGCCGGTCGATGGACTTGATCATCACGATATCGAAACAGTCCTTCTCCATGTCCTCCAAAAGCCGTCGGTACTCCGTCCGATTCTTCACGGACGTTCCCGACTCGCTCTCGATATACTGCGCGGTGATCAGCCAGCCCTTCCGTGCCGCGATCTCCCGGCTCTCCTCCGCCTGGACCTCCAGCGCGTTCTTCTGCGCCTCCTCCTCTGTGGAACAGCGGTTATAGATACCGACGCGCTGCCGCGGCAACGATCGCGCATGAGAGTTCTGCCCCATGCCGCACCTCACGTTCTGTCCTGCGCGGGACTTAAGATCTGCTCCCGCATCCGCAGTTTCTCCTCCTCGCTGATCAGTCCCCTCTGCGCCAGAATTTCAGAAATGTTGAGCAGCAGCTGTTCCTTGGCTCTTTCCATACTTCTCTCTTTCATACTGCCTGTTCCCATGTACAAGTTCTTGCTCCATTCTATTCTGAGAGAATCGGCAATATTACTTTCGTCGCACAAAATACTTTTCTTCCGTAACAAAAGGGCACTCGGGATCGCTCCCAAATGCCCTTTTGAAACTTCCTTTTTATTCTTTTCTTACCCAGGTAACAGTACCGTTGTATGAGTATTTTCTGTCATAGGAACTGTAAGTCTGAATATCAAGTGCATTTCCTCCACCAGTCACACTTGGAGTAACCCAAAAGTCACTTGGATGATCGACAGAGACGCTAATAGTATGTGTTTGGTATGTATATCCGGCGGGTGCATATATAATGACATGTCTGTAGTTGGACATATCGTTACTATTCCTTATGGTGGTACCCGAGTTTGCGAAAGATTGAACTATCGTATCACCGGCAGTCTTGTAATAAGTGCGATTATCCTCACCTGTTCCCAACAACAGCTGCCCGTCCACATAGGCGACCTTTCCGGCGCTCAAATCATCCGCCGTAGCTGCCGCCAGACCGATCTCTTCCGCGCCGGAAGTATCTTCCCCGGAGGAAGCCGTGATCAACTTGCCGTCCTTCGTCTTATAATAGGTATCCCCCGACAGCTCGGCGATCCCCGCCGCCGACGACTGACTGTACGTGATAGCCGGCGTCAGCATGCGGAACGTCGGCTGCGCGGGCTGTGACGCCTGCGCGTCTTTCTCGCGCGTGACGCTTCCGTCTCCCCGCAGATAGACGCCGATCCCGTTTAACGCAGTCAACGCATCCAGCATCCCGGACTTATAGCTCTGCTCCAGCGTGTCAATCTCGCCCGCAAGATAAGCGAGGTCTCCCGTATCGATCACCACCGAGCCGCCTCCATAGTTCACGATTCCCTTCGATTGGATTTTGCCGGCGCGCCCGCCGCCCTCCTCTGCCAGGACGCTTCCGGACGCCATCAGCGCCGTGACCAGAATCGCCAGGATCACCGCTCCCGCTCCCAACAATATGCTTCTCTTTTTCTGATTCATGCCGTTCTTTCCTCCTTACTGTGCAAACTCCGCATACAGCCTGTCCACCTCTTCCTGCAGATAGTGAATGTCCGAGGCGTACACCGCCACTTCCTGTCCCTCGCGAAACACAAGGTTTCCCTTGCTGTGAATCGCTTCCTCCTCCGCCAGAACGCTGCCTTTCGCGCCGAGCGAAATCCCCAATGCGCAGACCGCGCCGGCAAGCGCAAGCGTTCCGCTTCCCCTTTTCTTTTTCATATTTCGTCCTCCTTCCGCCTCCATCCGACACCGGCACAGATACCCCTCCGTATGCGCCTGCAATGCCGCGCGCATACAACAGATGACAGCGCGACATCGCCAGCAGATTTCCACTCATTTTCTCAAAACAGCTGCAACTTCCCCAAATCCAATTCAAAACCGCAAACACTGTGGAAGCTTTGCCCGATACGGGCCGACTGATAACGATATCAGGATAGAAACTATATATGTTTGATTTTTACATTATATACGGAACGACATGCTCCCGTCAACTATGACTTGTATGAAAAATTGCACAAAACAGTTGTTCTCCGAACGTCTTTTCGCGAATCCATTTCCGGTGAAACAACTCTACGTTACATAAATTCCTGCTTGCAGGAATTCATCGTCCCCTGCACGAAGGTCTCCGCGCCGTGGCCTCCCACCTTGTGGCAACGGATTCTTCTGTCCTCCACCATAATATAGCCCGGACAATGGAAGGTATCCTCCGGCGTGACTGCGCCGGATTCCAGTCCCGCCGCGGCCGTGACAATCTTGAAGGTGGAGCCGGGCTCATAGGTATCGTTGATGCAGCCGTTGCGCCAGACGCCGTTGAGAAGCTCCTGTCTGCGCTCCCCGCTCAGTTCCACGCCCGTCTCGTCCTCCGGCAGCGCATAGGGATCGTTCAGATCGAATTCCGGCACATTCACCATCGCCAGAATCTCCCCATTCTGCGGGTTCATCACGAGGATGGAGACGCTGTCCGCCTCCTTCGTCTCCATCGTCTGCAGGGCCAGCTGCGTCGCATAGCTCTGAATATTCATGTCCATGCTGATATACAGGTCTCTCCCCGCAACCGGCTCGACGCGCTCCTCCCCCGCCTCGGGCACCTCTACGCCCTTTGCGTCCGTGACCGTCAGGATCGTCCCTGCCTCCCCCTGCAGCGCATCCTCGTAAACCACTTCCAGCCCTATGATACCCTGGTTGTCGCCGCCGGTGAAGCCCAGCACCTTGGAGCCCAGCGAGTCGTACGGATAGTACCGCTTATAATCCTCATCCACCTTGACGCCGGCCAGGTCATATGCCCTGACAGCATCGCCGACGCTCTTGTCCACGTTGCTCTTAATCTTTTCAATGGAGGAATATTTCTCCACTCTCTTCCTGACATACTCCTCCGACAGCCCCAGTTCTCTGCACAGCACGCGGATCACTTCCTCCTGATCCGTGATCTGACTGTGAATCACCGAGATCGTGCACACCGTCTTGTTGTCGGCCAGTATCTTCCCGTTGGCGTCTATGATCCGTCCTCTGGCCGCCTTGATACGCCGCTCCCTCTCGTGCAGCTCCCTGGCCTTCATCGTGTAGTACTCCGACCGGAAAACCATCAGGTACACAAGCCGCCCCATCAGCACGGCAAACACGAGCAAAATGAGAAACATAGCCGCCACGGTTTTGTTCCTGTGGTACGTCTTGTGCTGCCGCGGCATCTCTTCCACCATACAAAAAACCTCATCAAAAGGTATTGGTATAATCTATTACCGTTTTGATGAGGTTATTCTTCATTCTCTCTATTCCGTTTTATCGGCGCTGTCCTCCCCGGAGCCGTCCTCCGCATCGCCGTCTTCCCCGTTCTCTTCCTCCTCGTCCTCCAGCATACTGCCGCCGTACACCTGCGTTCCCGTATCGGGATCGTACAGATAACCCGTGTTCGGATCTTTCAGATAGCCGGTCTCGGGATCGACGGGGAAAGTTTTCCAGACCTCGCGCTGTTCCCGCTCTTCCTCGCTCTCTCCCTCTTCTTCCTCCGGGTTCTCCTCCGCATCTTCTCCGACGGTTTCGGGGTCGATCGGATTGCCTTCCTCGTCCAGAAGCTGTTCTTCGTCCGCCTTCTCCGGCATCTTCATCTGGATCTGCAGTTCCTCCAGTTCTGCCCGCTCTTCGTCGCTGAGTTCCTCCGTCATGAAGATATTCAGATACGGGAGCACCTCCGTAAGTACCTTCTTGACGATTCTGGTGGCATGTTTTGCGTCATCCTGCGGCCACACGTTGGGCCTGTCCACCACCACATAGATGACGATCTGCGGATCGTCCGCCGGCGCGTAGCCCATGAAGGACACCACGTATTCGTTGTTGCCGCGGGGCAGTGTCTCGGCTGTCCCCGTCTTGCCGCCGATCATGTAGCCGGCCGGTCTGGCCGTCTTACCTGTTCCCTTCTCACCGGTCACAACCGTGTTACAGAATTCTTTAATCATCTCGCTGGTGGACTGGGAGATCGTCTGTTTTAAGATTCTCGGCTGAATATTCTCCAGCGTCGCGCCGTCCGCCGTGGTGATCTTGTCGACAATGTGCGGCTCGTAATAATAACCGCCGTTGATCAGGGAACAGAAGCCCGTGATCATCTGAATCATCGTCGCGTTGAAGCCCTGACCGAAGGAATTGGTCGCCAGCTCCGTGATCCGCATACTGTCCTTGTTATAGACCATGGTGGCCGTCCGCGCCTCGCCCGCCAGATCGATGTTCGTCTTCAGGCCGAAATTGAACAGATGCTGATAGTCCACCATATTATTTTTGCCGAGCTTAAAGGCCACATTCATCAGCACCACGTTGCAGGAGCGCTCTATGCCCTGCTGCACGGTGAGCATACCGTCGCCGTACGTCTGGTGGCACTTGATCGGCTTCTCGCCCTCCACCACCACCAGACCGCCGTCGCAGTAGTAGGACTCGTCGCCGTTGATCGCGCCGCTGTCGATCGCCGCCGCCACCGTGAAGGGCTTCGCCACGGAACCCGGCTCGTAGGGCTCCACGATACAGTAGTTCTTCCACAGCGCGTTGAGCTGCTGGTACATGGCCGCGTCGTCCATGTCGTCCAGGAGTTCCTGCGTCACGCTCTCCCCCGTCCGGCTTCCCTTGTCGTCCACGAGCGGCATACCGAGCAGACAGTCCGTATTTCTCGGATCGTTCAGGTCAAAGCTCGGATAACTCGCCATCGCCAGAATCCTGCCGGTGTTCGCCTCCATAATGATACAACCCACGTTCTCCGCGCCGTTGCCCGGTCTGACATTATCCTTGTATTCCTCATTGAATTCCTGCAGATATTTCTCCACGATGCTCTGGATATTGGCGTCGATGCTGAGCTGCAGATTGCAGCCGTCCTGCGCCGCTATGGTGGTTCTCTCCAGATTGGAATCGTCGTTCAGATAGCCGTATTCCCTGCCGTTGATGCCGCTGAGCGTATCGTTATAGAATTCCTCCAGCCCGTATGTACCCTGATTGTCGTTGGTCGTGAAGCCGATCACGTCGCAGGCCATCGTATTGTTGGGATACTCCCGCTTGTATTCGCTCTCAAACCACACGCCCCCGGCGCTGATGGAACTGCCGGTCTCCGGGTCGGTGTCCATCTCCTGGAAAGCGCTGACTTTCTCGTAATCCTGACGCTTGGCCATCACGTAGTAGGCGGATTCCGGATGCGCCGCCATATAGTTTCTCACTTCATTCGTGTCTATATTGAAACACTTTCTGAGCGCGCTCAGCGTGGGCTCCACACTCTCCTCATTCCGCGTCAGGCGCTTCGTGTCCAGTATGACATTGTAGACCTTGTTGCTGACCGCCAGAATCGTCCCGTTGGCGTCGACGATTTCTCCACGCTTAAAAGGTATTGTCACAGAATCATATTCCTGCTGCGACAATACCTGTTTTTTGTACTCTTCGCCATTATCTCTCGTAATCAGGTACAGGCGGACGCTGAGCCCCGCAAAAGCCGCCATCATAATTAAGAACAGAAACAACAGCTTCTTCTGCATCCTGACCGTAAATTTCATTATGCCATTTCTGGTTTTCGTACGACCGCTCAACGCTTCACCCGCTCACACCGCTCCAGGCCGCTCTAGCGGGGAATCTCCGCCATCTGCTTCACATAGTCGTTGTCCTCGCTCGAAAAGGGAACGATCTGTCCCTCCCCCGCGTACTGCATACCGAGCTCCTGAATCGCGATTCTTTTGATCTCTTCCAAGTTCACACTACTTGTTATTCTACTATATTCCTCATCATTTGCAAGCTTTAAATCATTCAGCTGCTTCTCCAGCACGGAAATATGCTGCACGCTGTTCGTGATATCGGACTGCAGACCGATATAGCCTGTCAGAATGAAACCCGTCACCGCCAGCGCCGCCGATAAGTACAAGAGAAAGCCCGGGCTCATATGCTTGGCTATCTCTCTGTTTCTGCGCGCCGAATTGCTGAGTTTTCTGGCCGGTCTTTTCCTGATCTCCTCCGTCACGTCATACTGCGGCGCAGCGTTGCCGTACACGTAGATCTGCGCCCTGTTGTCCTGCGGCCGTCTTCTTGTTCCCCCCTGTGCTGCCATAGCTTCCTACATTCCCCTCTCAAATACTCTCAGTTTTGCGCTCTTTGCCCTCTTGTTACCCGCGATCTCCTCATCTGTCGGCAGGATCGGCTTTCTGGTGACCACCCTGCCCTTGGAGACTTTTCCGCACACGCACACTGGAAAATCCGGCGGACAGGTACAGGGATTCTCATTCCTGCGAAAAGCGGTCTTGACGATTCGATCCTCAAGGGAGTGAAAGGTGATCACACAGAGTCTCCCGCCTGGCTGCAGCATGTCTATGAATCCGTCCAGAGAATCCTGTAACACCTCCAGCTCCCTGTTGCACTCTATTCTGATCGCCTGAAAAGTCCGCTTGGAGGGATGTCCTCCCTCGGCCCTCATCTTCGCCGGAATCGCCGCCCTGATGATTTCGTTCAGCTCTCCCGTCGTCTCGATCGGCTTGTCCGTTCTCGCCTTCACGATATGTCTGGCGATATTCTTCGCGAACTTTTCCTCCCCATAATCTCTGATGACGCGGTACAGTTCCGCCTCGTCATAACCGTTCAGAATATCCGCCGCCGTGATCGACTGCCTCGTATCCATACGCATATCCAACGGCGTGTCATACTTATAAGAAAATCCTCTCTCCACGTTGTCCAGCTGGTAGGAGGACACCCCCAAATCCAGCAGAATGCCGTCTACTCGCTCTATCCCGAGTTCACGCACCGCCTGCGCAGCGTTGCGATAATTGTCACGAATCAATACAATCCTGTCGCCGTAAGGCTTCAGTCTCTCTCGCGCGGCCTCAATGGCCGCCTCATCCTGATCGATGCCGATCAGTCTGCCCTTTCCTGTCAGGCCGGCGGCGATATGGTATGAATGTCCGCCGCCGCCCAGCGTACCGTCCACATAGATTCCCTCGGGCCTGACCCGCAGAGCCTCTATCGTCTCATCCAAAAGAACCGATATATGTCTAAATTCCATTTCGGTTTCCGTATCCCTCTCGGTCCCGGCAGGCCGCGCTATATGCTCAGCCCCAGCTCCTCCATATGCGCCGCGATGTCGTCCATGTCGTCATAGGATGTAATGCCGTCCAGCCGCTCCCTGCTCCAGATTTCTATCCTGCTGGCAACGCCGATCAGCGCCACATCCTTCTGCAGATCCGCAAATTCTCTGAGCACACCCGGCACCAGTATTCTTCCCTGTTTGTCCACTTCCGCTTCCGTAGCTCCCGCCAGGAAAAAACGCACGAACTTTCTGGCTTCCCTGTTGGTGATCGGCAGAGATTTCAGCTTCTCCTCAAACGCCTTCCACTCTTCGTTGTCATAGACGAACAGGCAGCCATCCAGTCCCTTAGTCACCACGAAGGTATCTCCCAACGCCTCACGGAACTTCGAGGGAATGATCAGCCTGCCCTTAGTGTCGATCGTGTGATTGTACTCTCCCATAAACATCATCAATCACCCCGCCAGCAGTCCGTCCGCCTCCGCATCCTTCGTGCACTCTCTGACACAAGTGGTCTGCCACGGTCAGCGCCCGCATCCGCCTCAAAGTTACCACTTTGAACCATTTGCCTCCACTTTCCACCACTCTGATACCTATTTTATACTAAGATGAGGGATATTGCAAGCCAAATCGAAGCTTTTTTTGCCTTTTCTCAGTTTGGCTAAAAAGCAGTGAAACGCCAAGAGCGCCGCTATCCATCGATAGCAGCGCTCTTCTTCATCACGTCTGTCTGTTCCGTTCAGTCTTCCTGCATATGAATCAATTCCGGCGGGAGATATTTGCAGATCATCTCCTTGTAACGCGCCGCGTTGATCGGCTTGGAGAGATAGTCGTCAAACCCGGCGGCAAGATACATCTCTCTCGACCCGGAGATGGCGTTCGCCGTGAGGGCGATCACCGCGGCCTCCCTGCTCGCGTTCTCCTCCTGCTCGCGCATCTTCTTGATGGTCTCCATGCCGTCCATCACGGGCATCATGTGATCGAGCAGAATGATGTGATACTTCTCCGTCTTGATCTTCTCGAGAGCCTCCGCGCCGCTCAGCACGGAATCCACCTGAATCTTCGTCTCTCTGATCAGCCCCTTGGCCACCACGAGGTTGACCTTGTTGTCGTCCACGACGAGAATTCTCGCCTCCGGCGCCGTGAACGCGATCTCCTCCGCTCTTCTGTCCTTATACATTCTGGCCACCGCGCCGGCGAAATCGCCGATCGGCGCGGCATCCTCCACTTTCTGCGGCAGACAGATGGCGAACGTGGAACCCTGTCCGTAAGTGCTGTCCACCCGTATTGTGCCGTTCATCTGCTCCACGAGCTGTTTGGCGATGGAGAGTCCCAGGCCCGTCCCCTCCACTTTGCGGTTGACCGACATGTCCACACGCTGGAAGCTGTTGAACAGCTTATCCAGATCCTCCTCGCGGATGCCGATGCCCGTGTCCGCGACAGAGACCAACAGATCGATATCCCCGTCCTCGCGCTTTCGGTGCTCCACCTTGAGCGTGACCTTTCCCTGATCCGTGTACTTGACCGCGTTGTTGACCAGATTCAGGATAATCTGGCGGATGCGGATCTCGTCGCCGAACAGCTGGTGCGGAACATCCGGCGAGATGTCCGCCACGAGCTCCAGCCCTTTGTCGTGCACCTTCTTATTGACCATGTTCAGCACGTCGTTGAGCAGCGAGCCCAGCTCGTAGCTCACGGGCACGATCTCCATCTTGCCCGATTCGATCTTCGAGAAATCCAGAATGTCGTTGATGATGGCCAGAAGCGTCTGCCCGGCATTGTAGATATCCTGCGAGTACTGCGCTGCCTTGGGCGAGATCTCCTCCCGCATGACCATCTCGTTCATGCCGATGATGGCGTTCATCGGCGTCCTGATCTCGTGACTCATATTAGCGAGGAAATCGCCCTTTGCCTGATTGGCGCGCTCCGCCTCCAGACGGTTCTCCTCCGCCAGCGCCGTCTGCTCTTCCAGATTCACCAGAAGCTTCTGCGCCTCCGTCACATCATTGATGACGTTCATGACGCAGCGCGTCTCGCCGAAGTGATCCAGTATCACCGTATACCGGATATCTAGCACCCGCGAGCCGTCCAGCGTCTTGGCCGGGAAGGCTCCCTCATACATTTTCTCGGAATTGACCAGATCGATGGCCTCGTCCACCGTGCGCTCCGTGAGAATGTTGCTGTAGAACTGCCTCGTGCCGAGGATCTCTCTGTCCTCCAGATGAAAGAACCTGCGGAAGCTCTCGTTGTAATAGATGATCCGCCCGGTATAGTCCACGAACACCACCGGCGTGGTCAGATAGGTGGTGATGTAGGAATCCACCTTCGCCTTCGGCAGCTCCAGCATATCCAGGTAGCTGGCGATAAAATAGAAGCTCAGGTTCGCGAAACAGCCGACCGCGCCCTCGTAGGGCGTCGTCGCGATGCCCTTCCCCATGTTGATCATGCTGAGGCCGTTGACGGCGACGCTGTAGACGACGATCAGAATAATCCAGAGATCCAGGCAGATCCGCTCCCGCTTGAGCTGTGTTTTTGTTCTGTGGTAAGCAAGCAGAATAATGCCGATAAAGCACATGACAAAGATGCAGATATAAAACAGATAGTTGGCCGCACAGACGCGGTCCTTATAAAACAGGCCGAACTCCGTCTCGACCATGATATATCCGTTGCCCGCCAGACGCAGCAGCCAGATCGCCACACCCAGAACCGGACAGAGTATGTGGAGCAGCCTGTATGTCCTGGACTCCTCATAGAAGGTCAGCATGAACACCAGGACAAACATGACGAAGCTGACCGCCCCCAGAACGCTGACATTCGCATAGAAAAAGCTGTGCTGCCTGGGACAGAACATCATAATCGCAAGCGAGCTCGCCCACACATAGGTGGAAAGGCACATGCCGAAATAGGCGCTGTTGTGCTTGCTGTGTCTGTTGTTGAACCATTTTACCTGGATTCCCTGTATCAGAACAAGGAAACTGACCGAGAACAAAAGTACGCAAGTATACAGATTCATCTCTCTTCGTCTTTCCTCCGCAAATGTCCGATCGCGTTTTCCGTCTTTATCAATAATATTATATTATAACAAAATCTGCCAAAATTGTCTATGCCGGCTCTTCTGACTTCCCGCGAAGCCGCACCCTGACAACGATATCCGCAGCCACGGCCACAGCCACGCAGACTGCCGCGAGAAGCTGGGACACCGGAATCGTCGTTCCCGTCAGGTAGAGCTGATCCGTGCGGATCCCCTCGATCCAGAATCTGCCAAGCCCGTAGCCACCCAGATAGAGCAGCCAGATCTCACCCCGGAATTTCCTGTGCTTCCTGTAGAGCAGCATCAGCGCGAGAATGAACAGATTCCAGAGACTCTCGTACAGAAACGTCGGGTGCACCTGAATATAATTGGCGCCCTCCGCGATGTGCGCCGCCACGCTCTCCGTGATATCCCTGCTTCTGACCGCGTCGATGGGAAGCCGCATCGCCACGAGATTGTCGGTATAGCCGCCGAACACCTCACGGTTCATGAAATTGCCCCACCTGCCGATCGCCTGTCCCAGAATCAGTCCCGGCACGCAGACGTCCACCATCTGCAGGAAGCTCTGCTTCTTGACCCGCGTGTAGACATACAATGTGAGAAATGCCGCGATAACTCCGCCGTAGATGGCCAGCCCGCCGTTTCGCAGATTGAACACCTCCAGCAGATGATCCCGGTAGACATCCCACCGGAATACCACATAGTAGAGTCTCGCGCCTATGATGGAAAAGATGATGGCGTAGATCGCGAAATCCCATATGACGTCCGGATCCATGCCCTCCCGCTTCGCCACATGCGCCGCCATCAGCACGCCGCACAGCACGCCGATCCCGATGATCACGCCGTAGAAGGCGATCTGAAAGCCGAATACGCTGAAGCCCTTCGGCACATTATTCAGATAAATTCCCAGATGCGGGAACGCTATGTCGCCCGCATTCATGATTTCCTGCATGATGTTCCCTCCGTGCCGTCCGCGCTATACGTTAAACCGGAAAAGAATTACATCGCCGTCCTGCACCACGTAGTCCTTGCCCTCCATGCCGACCAGCCCCTTCTCTCTGGCCGCCGCGAGGGACCCCTGCTCCAGCAGATCCCTGTAATTAACCACTTCCGCCTTGATAAAGCCTCTCTCGAAATCGGTGTGGATCTTGCCCGCCGCCTGGGGCGCCTTCGTGCCGATCTTAATGGTCCAGGCCCTCGTCTCGTCCTCGCCCGCCGTCAGGAAACTCATAAGGCCGAGGATGCGGTAGCTCGCCCTGATCAGCTTCTGTAAGCCTGATTCCTTTAATCCCAGATCCTCCAGGAACATGGCCGTCTCCTCCTCGTCCAGCTCCGCGATCTCCTCCTCGATCTGCGCGCAGATCACGAACACTTCGCTGTCATTCTCGGCCGCAAAGGCTCTCACCTTCGCCACGCCCTCATTGGAGGCGCCGTCGTCCGCCAGATCCCCTTCCGCCACGTTCGCCGCAAAGATCACCGGCTTGTAGGTGAGCAGATTGTAGGACGCAAGAAGCGCTTCCTCATCTTCATCCGACGCGGCAAAACTCCGCGCCAGCTTTCCCTCCTCCAGATGCGCCTTCAGACGCTCCAGAAGCGCCGCTTCCTTCGCCAGACTCTTGTCCATCTTAGCCGCCTTGCCCGTCTTGGCGATACGCCGCTCCAGAATCTCGATATCGGAAAAGATCAGTTCCAGATTGATCGTCTCAATGTCCCGCATGGGATCAATAGAACCGTCCACATGCACGATGTTGCTGTCCTCGAAGCAGCGCACCACATGCACGACGGCGTCCACTTCGCGGATATTGCTCAAAAACTGGTTGCCCAGGCCCTCGCCCTTTGACGCGCCCTTCACCAGTCCTGCGATGTCCACGAACTCGATCGTCGCGGGCGTCACCTTCTTAGAGTGGTACATATCGCCGAGGAGTTTCAGACGCTCGTCCGGCACGGACACGATACCGATGTTCGGATCGATGGTGCAGAACGGATAGTTGGCGGACTCCGCGCCCGCTTTGGTCAGTGAATTGAACAGTGTGCTCTTCCCCACATTGGGAAGGCCGACGATGCCTAATTTCATTGTATTGCAATCTCCTTTGGATGTTCTTGACTTACATTTTTTGAAAGCTCACAAAATCTTGAATAGTATAGCACACCGGACGGAAAAAGTAAACTTGAATCCCGTCCCCTTTTCCCTTATAATAGATTCCGATTCAAGACCTCACCGCAAAGGAGAACCCGTCATGAGAAAAATACGCCCGCTGTCCTTTCTTTTAGCTGCGCTGCTTCTGCTGTCGTCCCATCTGCCCGTGTGCGCGGCGAATCCCGCGGCGGGTCAGCCGGAGATCCTCCGGGTCGGCTTCTTCGCCTTCTCGGGTTACCACGTGATCGATGAGCAGGGCCGCCGAAGCGGCTACGGCTATGAATTTCTGCAGAGGCTTGCCATCCACGGCGGCTGGTCCTACGAGTATATAGGCTACGACGGCTCCTACGCCGACGCCCTGGATATGCTGCGCGACGGCAGCGTGGACATCGTCACTTCCGTCTCCAAAACGCCGGAGCGGGAAGAAGAATTTCTGTTCTCCGATCAGGACATCGGCGTCAACTCCACCATCTTCACTGTAAAATCCGGGAATCAGGACATTGTAGAAGGCGACTATACCACCTACGACGGCATTCGCGTCGGCATGCTGGAGGGCAATTCCAAGAATGTCAACTTCGAACGCTTCGCCGAGAATCACGGCTTCACCTTCCAGCCGGTGTACTTCTCCGTACAGGACGAGCTGACCGCCGCCCTGCAGGAGGGCCGGGTGGACGCCGCCGTCACAGGCAGCCTGCGTCTTCTCGAGAACGAGTGGCTGCTGGAATCCTTCGACGCCAGCCCGTTCTATATCTGCACCCGCAAGGACCGCGCCGATCTGATGAGCCAGATCAACGCTGCGATCAACGAGATGGATCTGCACGATCCCAACTGGCGGGATACGCTGCATGAGACATACTATTCCACCGATCAGGAAGGAGCCATTATCCTGAACGCGGGCGAGCGTGCCTTCCTCGAGGAGCACCGCGCCTCCGGCGTCCCGTTGAAACTGCTCGTCAATCCGGAGCGGAGTCCCTACTGCTACTTCCGCGACGGGCAGGCGCAGGGCATCCTGCCTTCTCTCTTCGAGCTTCTGGCCGACCGCATCGGACTGAATTATGAGTATATTCCGGTTAAAAACCGCGAAGAATACTACGCCCTGCGCTCGTCAGGCGCAGCGGACATCGTGCTCGACTTCGCGGGCGACTACTATCTCGCGGAGGAGGAAGGCTACAAGATCACCGTCCCCTATTTCCGGACCAACTTCGCCCGCCTGACACTGGACGGCTTCTCCGGGACGGCAGAGCGTCTGGCGATACCCGAACGCGCCGACGCCATTGACAGTCTGGTAACCGCCCGGTATCCGGATGCTTCCGTCACCCGATACCCCAATACGGGCGCCTGCGTGCAGGCTGTTCTGGACGGACAGGCCGACGCCGCCATTCTCTACTCCTACAACGCGGAGATCTATATCCGTCAGGATTCCCGCAACCGGCTCGCCTCCACCGTCTTCGGCGACACCTCCATGTCCTATGCGGTGGGCAACAATGTTCCAGGCGGCCGTTATCTGCTCTCTCTTCTGGACAAGGGCGCGGACAGCTTAACAGACGCGGAGCTGGATGCCGTCATGGCGCGGGAGATTGAGGAGGGGCTGGAGCAGGACATCAGTCTGGTCGACTTTCTCTACAGAAACCCGATTTACAGCGTCATCGGGGTCGCCCTCATCCTGCTGCTGCTCTTCACCATGATCATGCTGGTTGTGCGAACCCGCAATCAGAAGCGGCTGCAGCAGAAAATCGCGCTGGCCACGGGAGAGCTGGAACAGAAGACGCAGGAGCTGACGGAAGCCCTGCAGGCCGCCGACGCCGCCAGCCGGGCCAAGACCACCTTCCTCAACAACATGTCCCACGATATCCGTACGCCCATGAACGCCATCATCGGCTACACCGCTCTGACCACCGCGCACTTGGACAACAGGGAGCGTGCGCAGGACTATCTGTCCAAGATTTCACAGGCCTCCGAGCATCTGCTCTCTCTGATCAATGACGTGCTGGACATGAGCCGCATCGAGTCGGGCAAGGTCACAATCAACGAGCATCCGGAAAATCTGGCGGATATCCTGCAGCGGCTGCGCAACATCATACAGTCCGACATTCACGCCAAGAAACAGGAGCTGTTCATCGATACCGTGGACGTGACGGACGAGGAAATCTGCTGCGACAAGCTGCGGCTGAACCAGATTCTGCTGAATCTGACCTCCAACGCGATCAAGTTCACCCCCGTGGGCGGCACGGTAGCCCTCCGCGTCACCCAGAAGTCCTCCTCTTCCGAGGGCTACGGACTCTATGAATTTAAGGTCAGCGACACCGGCATCGGCATGAGTCCGGAGTTTATGCGAACTGTGTTTGACCCCTTCACCAGAGAACAGTCCTCCACGGTCAGCGGCATCCAGGGAACCGGCCTGGGCATGGCCATCACCAAAAACATTGTGGACATGATGGGTGGAACGATTGGGGTGGAGAGCGAGCACGGCAAGGGAACCACCTTCACTGTAACGCTGGAGTTCCGCTTCAGCGCCGCGCACAGGGAGATCAGTCCCATCGCGGAATTAAAAGGATTCCGTGGACTGGTGATCGACGATGATATGGTCTGCTGTCAGAGCGTGTCCAAGATGCTCCGGCAGATCGGCATGCGGGCGGAATGGGCGCTGTCCGGCCGTGAGGCGATCGCCCGCGCCGCGGAGGCGGTGGAGCTGTCGGATCCCTTCGAGGTCTACATCGTGGACTGGTCCATGCCCGAACTGAGCGGTATCGAGACGGTCCGTGAAATTCGCAAAACGGCCGGCGCAGACTCCCCCATCATCCTCATGTCCGCCTATGACTGGTCGGATATCGAAGCGGAGGCCCGCCGTGCAGGCGTCACCGGCTTCATCAGCAAGCCCCTCTTCGCCTCCGATCTTCATCACACGCTGAAGCGCAGTCTGGGGCAGCCCGCCGCGCCGGCCGAACCCGAGGTGTCTCTGCAGGCAAGTTCGCTTGCGTCGGCCGACAGCTTCGCGGGCAGGCGTATCCTTCTCGCCGAGGACAACGAGCTCAACCGCGAAATCGCCGAAGAACTTCTCAAGGAGTCTGGCTTCACAGTGGCGTGCGCCGAGAACGGCCAAATGGCCTGCGATATGCTCTGCGAATCCCAGCCGGGATACTATGATCTGATTCTGATGGACATTCAGATGCCCGTCATGGACGGTTATGCCGCCACCCGCGCCATCCGCAGTATGGAGGATCCGGCTTACGCCAATATCCCCATCATCGCCATGACCGCCAACGCCTTTGAGGAGGACAGGGAACAGGCTCTGGCTGCAGGTATGAACGGCCATCTGGCCAAGCCCATCGAGCCTGACAGGATGATGTCGCTTTTCAGGGAACTGTTCGATGCGGACGCCGGTTCCTCCCGCCCGGCTCCTAATACCTTCTGACTTCCTTTAATTCCCGGTACAGCACCTTATAGTTCTCATATCGCACCCTGCTGATCCTGCCCTCCTCCACGGCCTCCTTGACGCCGCAGGAGGGCTCACTTATGTGCGCGCACCCGCTGAACCTGCAGTGCGGCTCATACTGCGCGAACTCCGGATAATACCGCCCCAGCTCCTCTTTCGTGATCTCGGAGATGTCCAGGGACGTAAAGCCCGGCGTGTCCACGATGTATGTACCGTTTCCGAGAGCGATGATCTCCGAGTGCCGGGTGGTGTGCCTGCCACGCTCGATCTTCCTGCTGATCTCGCCCGTCTCCATGTGCGCCGCGGGCGCGAGACGGTTGATCAGGGACGATTTGCCCACGCCGCTGGGCCCCGCCACGGTGGTGGTCCTGCCCTCCAGGACCTCCCGCACCCGCTCCAGTCCCTCGTTCTCCAGGGCGCTGACAAAAAGCACCCGGTACCCGCACGTCTCATAGGCGGTCCGCAGCGCTTCCTTCTCCTCGTCCGAGGCAATATCCTGCTTGTTGAAACAGATGACGGTGGGCAGATTCTGCCGTTCCATGCGGATCAGAAAGCGGTCCAGCAGATTAAAATTGGGATTGGGCTTCACGATCGCAAAGATGAGCAGCGCCTGATCCACATTCGCCACCGCCGGACGGACCAGCGCGCTTTTACGCGGAAGAATACGCCGGATACTGCCCTCCCGATCCTTCTCGTCAAGCACCTCCAGCTCCACATCATCTCCCACCAGAGGCTTGATCTTCTCATTTCGGAAAATGCCCTTGGCGCGGCACGAATAGACGCCCCTGCCTTCCACATGGACATAGTAGAAGCCCGCAATGCCCTTGATAATCTTCCCTGTCATCTGCCCTCCGTATCGGTTTGATTCTATTCCTGTGTAAAATTAACTTCCCGCGTCACGGTCTTCTCCTCAGTGGAAGCCTCACCGACAACCACGTTCCCTTCTTCGTCCGTCGTGGTCTCCGCCTCGCGCTCCACCGTAAAGCGGAAGGTGATCGTACCGTTCGGAGACTTGATCCCCGTATAGTTGACCACCACCGGGAACGTGGACGTCTGCGTGCTGAGAAGCTGTGTGCCGTCCGCCGTCGTCACCGTGACGTTCACCGGCATACCGCCGCGGTATTCGGGATCCTCCGTGGGCGCCTCGATGCCCTCGGAATAGCGGTAGGTTACATCCTCCGGGCCCGTGCTCACCTTTAAGTCCACCGCCGTGCCCTTATCCACATAGGAACCGACGGAGTAGCTCTGGTAACACACCTTGTCGGTCAGGGACGCGTCCTCGTTGCTGACGGTCGTGACCGTACCCACGCTCAGACCGCTCTCCACCAGACTGACGGTGGCGTCCTCCTCCGTCAGGCCGACGACGTTCGGCACGCGGATCTTATTGTCCTCCGCTCCCTGGCTGACGCGCAGCGTCACGGAAGACCCCTGAGGCGCCGTCGTGTCCGCATCGGGCGACTGGGAAATCACATAGCCGCTCTCCACGGAGGCGTCGTAGCTCTCGGTCACGCTGACCACAAAACCCTCTTTCTCCAACAGGGAGACAGCCTCCTCCCTGGATTTCCCCGTCACCGCCGGGACCGTCACGCCGTCCTCTCCCTGCGCCACGGTCATCACGACCACCGTGTTCCTGTCTATCATCAGACCGTCCTGCACACTTGCCCGCAGAACCGTTCCCTCGTCATAATTGGTGTTCACCTCATACTGAATCTCCGGCGTCAGTCCCAGCTCCAGCAGGGCGCGCTTCGCATCCTCCACGTTCATGCCGACCACCCGGATCATCTCTACCTGCTCGGACTCCGCCTCCTGCCCGTCGCCTTCCGCATCCTCTCCGAAATGGAACACGCCGAAGGTTCTTCCCACGAAGAAAATCACAATGCACCCGACTAACAGCGCCGCCACAACGGCGAGAATCGTGGTGATCTTCTCCATCTTGGGATCGTAGTCCTCGTCGTCCTCATCCTCCCAGTCCTCGTCATCGTCGTCGATATCTTCCTCCTCGTCGTCGTCCTCATAGACGCGGCCGCGATCCTTGTTCAGGCGCATCGCCTCGTCCATCGAATCCCGTCTGTCGGACTGCTTCTTGATGCGCGCCATGTCACGGTCGGTGATCATGCGCGTGGACGCCTCCTCATCGGGATCGACCACCTTGACGAAATCCTCGTCGGGACTGATCAGAGACTGCTTCAGATCGGCGATCAGCTCGCCCATCGACTGATATCTTCTGTCCGGGCTCTTCTGGCAGCACTTTAACACAATCTGCTCCACACTGATCGGGATCTCGGACACATACTCCCGCGGGGATGGCATCTCCTCCTGGATATGCTTGATGGCGATCGCCACCGTTGTCTCGCCGTTGAAGGGCACTCTGCCCGTCAGCATCTCAAACATGGTGACGCCCAGCGAATAGATATCGCTCTTCTCGTCGCTGTAACCGCCTCTGGCCTGCTCCGGCGAAGTGTAGTGCACAGAACCCATGACGTTGGAGGTGATCGTGTTGCTGGTGGCCGCCTTGGCGATGCCGAAATCCGTCACCTTCACCTTGCCCTCTTTGGAGATAATGATATTCTGCGGCTTGATATCCCGGTGTATGATATGGTTGTTGTGCGCCGCCTCAATCCCCATGGACACCTGAATCGCGATGCTGACCGCCTCCTTGACGGACAGTCTCGCCTTCTTCTCGATATATTTCTTCAGGGTAATGCCTTCCACCAGCTCCATCACGATATAGTGGATTCCGCTCTCCTCGCCGACGTCGTACACGTTGACGATATTGGGGTGCATCAGTCCCGCCGCCGCCTGCGCCTCGATCCGGAACTTGGACACAAAATTCGCGTTCTCCCCGAACTCCTGCTTCAGCACCTTGACCGCAACAAAACGATTCAGCTTGTGATCTTTGGCTTTATATACATCTGACATGCCGCCGGTACCGATTTTTTCCAGAATCTCGTACCGTTCTCCTATCATCATTCCTATCTTAATCATGTTCCACCTCATCAGCCAACGGCTCGATAACAATCACGGAAATATTATCCTTACCGCCGTTTCGGTTGGCTGTCTCCACCAGTTTTTCCACTCTGTCCTTCAGGCTCCCCGCGCCTGTCAGGATCTTCCGTATGTCCTCGTCCTCCACCATATTGGTCAGGCCGTCGGAGCAAAGAAGCACCAGCTCGCCCGGCTTCATCTCCCTGCTGAAAAAATCTGCGTCAATATAATCCCGCGCGCCGATCGCCCGCGTGATGATATTTTTGTCCGGATGGTTTCTGGCCGCCGTGCGGTCGATACCGCCCATGCGCACCATCTCCGCCACCAGCGAATGATCCTCCGTGATCTGCTCTATCCCGTCGCCTACGACATACAGCCTGCTGTCTCCCACATTGGCCACTTCCAGATACTTTCCAATGCATGTGGCGGCCACCATCGTGGTCCCCATGCCACTGTAAGCGATATTTTCCTGCGCCTGCCTGCGTATGAGCGCGTTCGCCTTGCCGATCGCCGCCCCCATGATCCGGATGGGATTCTTCTCAAAGGATGCGCCGATCTCCTCCACCACGGTCTCCACCGCATAGCGGGAGGCGTAGTCTCCGGCCTTGTGTCCGCCCATGCCGTCCGCCACGATAAACAGATTCGGCAGATTGCCCACAGGCGTCTCCGACAGATAGATAAAGTCCTGATTCAGTTGTCTTCTCCGTCCGATATCCGTTACCGCATAGGATTTAAGCACCGCAGCTTCCTCCTGTTATCGCCTCGTTACCAAATATATCCATAACTTTCAATATTTTACCACACTGTGTCAAAAAGGTCAAAAAATATAAAACGGCCTACTGTTCGCTCTGATATCTGCGCCTGAGCTGTCCGCAGGCGCCGTCGATATCTCTGCCCATCTCTCTTCTGACCGTCACGTTAATTCCTCTGTTCTGAAGCTTCCTCTGAAAAGCCTCCACCGCCCGTCTCTCGGACTGCACGTAGTCCCGCTCTCTGATCGGATTCACGGGAATCAGGTTCACATGACAGTTGCGGTGCCCGATGAGGGAAGTCAAAAGCGCGGCGTCCTCCTCCGAATCGTTGACGCCCCGCACCAGACTGTACTCAAAGGTGATCCTTCTGCCCGTCTGCTCGAAATAATACGCGCACGCATCGATCAGCTCCCGCAGGGAATATCTCTCCGCAACCGGCATCAGCTCTTTTCGCTTTGCGTCCGTCGCCGCGTGGAGAGACAGCGCCAGCGTGATCTGCAGCTTCTCCTCCGCCAGCTGCCGCATACGGGGAACCAGCCCGCAGGTGGACACCGTGACGTTTCTCTGACTGATATGCAGCCCGTTTTCATCCGTGAGCAGCTCGATGAAACGCAGCAGATTGTCGTAGTTGTCCAACGGCTCTCCGCTCCCCATGACCACCACGTTGGAGACGCGCTCTCCCGTGTGGCGCATGACGGCGTACACCTGCTCCAGCATCTCCGACGGCAGAAGGTTCCGCTCCAGACCATCCAGCGTGGAGGCGCAGAACTTACAGCCCATGCGGCAGCCAACCTGGGAGGAGACACAGACGCAGTTGCCGTGCCTGTAGCGCATCAGAACGCTCTCCACCGTATTGCCGTCCGGCAGGCCGAAGAGATATTTCCTCGTGCCGTCGACGGCGGACTCCTGCACGCGCACCGCGTTCAGCACGGTGTAGTCATACCGCTCCGCGCATTTGGCCGCAAACGTTTTCGGGAGATTCGTCATCTCCTCATAACGGACGGCAAGTTTCCGATGCATCCACTCATACAGCTGTCCGGCGCGGAAGGGTTTCTCGCCCATAGACTGCATCTCTTCGGCAAGTTCGTTCCGTGTGAGTGATTTGAGATCCGTCATACCTGTCCTCTCCTGCGCAGCTTTGCGATAAAAAAGCCGTCCGTGCCGTGTATGCCCGGCAGAAGCTGCACGTATCCTCTGTCCGCCGTCTCCCCCAGGGCCTCCGACAGCTCCCGCGCCATGCTCACCGTCTCCAGGCCGAGCTCTTCACAGAGCCAACGGACCGTCTCCTCGTTCTCCGCCGGATTTAACGTGCACGTGCTGTACATCATTGTCCCCGACGGCTTCAGGTATGACACCACATTTCGCAGTATCTCCCTCTGCAACTCCTGCACTTCCCGCAGAGACTCCGGCGTCACGCGGTACTTGATATCCTGTTTCCGGCCGATCACACCGAGTCCCGAACAGGGCACATCCGCGAGAAGCACATCCGCCCGCCCGATCAGTTCCTCATCGGAGACGCGGGCGTCGCGCACTCTGACGGACACATTCTCCATGTGCAGCCTGCGCATGTTCTCCTCTATTCTCCCGGTCTTGCGGGGCGTCAGATCACAGGCGATGACCCGCCCCGTTCCCGCCAGTCTGGAAGCCGCGTGCAGCGCCTTGCCGCCGGGGGAAGCGCAGACGTCGATCACCGTATCCCCGGCTTTGATTCCCGCCGCCTCGACCACCAGCATGGAGCTCACATCCTGCACCGCAAAGGCGCCCTCCGCATACCCCGCGAGACTGCGGATGCCCTCCGCGTTCTCCACAATCGCCGCGTAGGAGAGATACGGGCTTTTTCGCACGCTGACTCCCTGCCCGCGCCACGCCTCCATCAGACGCTCCCGCTGCGCTTCGCCGACCGCGTCCTGAAACCGGATGCCGACCGCACCGCTCTGCAGATAGGCCTTCAGTATCTCCTCGCACCGCTCCTCCCCATAGGCGCCGCAGAAATGATCCACCAGCCACGGCGGCATGGAATAGCACACCGACAGATATTCCCGATACGCCGTCCGTCTGTCGGGATAATCGATCTGCTCCCGGCCTCTTGCCACCGCGCGCAGCACGCCGTTGACATAGCCCTGCAGAGACTGAAAATGCCGCTTTTTCGCCAATTTCACCGCCTCGTTGCAGACCGCCGCGTCAGGGATATTGTCCATGAAGAGGATCTGGTAACAGCTCATGCGAAGCAGCTCGCGGATAAGCGGCTTCATCTTCTCAACAGGCACTTTGGAAAACTGTCCGAGCACGTAGTCGATCTGAATCCTTCTCTCGATGGTTCCCGCCGCGACCCGCTTGAGAAACGCCTTCTCCCTGCCGTCCAGATAGTCGTACTTCTCCAGAACGGCGGCGATCAGGACGCTGCTGTATTCCTTTCCCCTGGACAGTTCCAGCAGAATATCCAGAACAAGTTCCCTTACATTCATCTCTTCACCACATTCTCACCGCAGGACCCCGCCCTGCTGCCGCGTCTCTTCCTCTCAGTCGTCCCGCCGTCCTCTGCCTCCGAACAGCAGAATCAGCCTGAGAAGCTGCAGAATCGCCGTGGCGGCGGCAGCCACATAGGTGAGCGCGGCGGCGGACAATACCTTGCGGCAGCCCTTCACCTCGCTCTGCTCCATCATGCCGTAGTCGCCCAGCATCGCGAGCGCCCTGGAGGAGGCGTTAAACTCCACGGGGAGCGTCACGATCTGGAAGAGCACCGACAGCGCGAAGACCCAGATGCCGATCTGGATCAGCGTCTGGCTCATGCCGAGAAACACGCCCAGGAGAATGAGCGGCACCCCCGCCATCGAGCCGATATTGGCCGCCGGGACGAGCGCCGTACGGATGGTCAGCGGCGCATAGCCCCTGTGGTGCTGCAGCGCGTGCCCGCACTCGTGCGCCGCCACCCCGATGGCCGCCACGGAATCGGAGGCGTACACCGTGTCCGACAGCCGAAGAACCTTGTTCGACGGGTCATAGTGATCGGTCAGGTTACCGCTCACGTGCTCGATGCGCACGTCATAAATCCCCGACATCTGCAGGATCCGCTGCGCCGCCTGCGCGCCCGTCATACCGCTTCTGCTCCTGACGCGGGAATACTTTCCGTAGGTGGAGCTGACGCGCGCCTGCGCCCAGATGCACAATACCGCTCCGATCAGCACCAGCAGATAAGTCGGATCAAAATAGAACGGATTGTGATACATACCGTAATAACCGCCATAGTAACCCATACTTCTTTCCCTCCAATTCCGGGTATTTCCCTCTTATCCTTTTCTCTTACGCGCCCAGACGCTCCCCCGCGGTCATCGGATAGCCGCGCAGAAAGTCCCGCGCCGCCATGCGCTTCTTTCCCTCCGGCTGCACGGCCAGGATTCTGAGAAAGCCGTCCCCCGCCCGCACATAGAAGGCGTCCCGCTCCACGAGAACCACCGTGCCCGGCTCCGCGCCTTTCAGCCAGTCCGCACCTTTGGCCTCCATCTGCTCCGCCGTCACCGGCTCCTCCTCCCAGATCTTGAGCATCCTGCCGCCGCGAACGGTGAAGGCGCCCGGCCAGGAGATCAGGCCGCGGATCAGGCGGTCCAGCGTGACGGCGTCCCGCTGCCAGTCGATCCTGCTCATGGTTTTCTGCAGCATCTTGGCGTAGGATGACGCGCTCTCATCCTGCTTCACCGGCGTCACCTCGCCCCGCTCGATCGCGGTAAGCGCCTCCACGATCAGTCCTGCCCCGGCCGCAGCCAGCTTGTCATGCAGACTGTCGCCCGTGTCCCGCGCGTCGATCGGCACCTCCGTCTTCATGAGCATGTCTCCCGTATCGATTCCCCGGTCCATCTGCATGATAGTGACGCCGCTCACCTTCTCGCCGTCTATGATAGCCCTCTGGATCGGCCCCGCTCCTCTGTACTTCGGCAGCAGAGAGGCGTGAATGTTCACACAGCCGTACCGCGGCATCTCCAGAATCTCCTCCGTCAGAATCTGTCCGAAGGCAGCCACCACGAAAATATCCGCCCCGTAAGCGCGCAGCGTCTCCACAGCCTCGGGCTCCCGGATCTTCACAGGCTGGAACACCGGTATGCCATGCGCGACGGCGCAGGCCTTCACCGGCGTCATCTGCAGCTTCTTGCCTCTCCCCTGCGGCTTATCCGGCTGCGTCACCACGGCCGCCACCTCGTGCCCCGCGTCTATGATCGCCCGCAGCGCGCTGACCGCGAAATCGGGCGTCCCCATAAATACAATTCTCATACTTTCCTCCGTCCCGCAGCGTTTCCGCTACGCTTCCTCCGACTCCGCCAAATCCGCCGTGTTCACCAGCGGACCGTCCACCTTCTCCACATACAGATGGCCGTCCAGATGCTCCAGCTCGTGGCAGAGCGCTCTCGCCAGAAGCTCCGTTCCCTCCAGCTCAAAGGGCTGCAGGTTTTCGTCGTAGGCAAGCACCTTGACGTAGTTGGGCCGTGTCACCATGCCGCTCTTGCCCGGCACGCTCAGGCAGCCCTCATACCCCGTCTGTTCTCCGCTCGTCTCCATGATCTTCGGGTTGATGAGCAGCATCGGATCTTCACCGGTGACATCGATCACGACGATGCGCTTCAGAATGCCCACCTGCGGCGCGGCGAGTCCGACGCCCTGCGCCTCGTACAGCGTCTCAAACATATCGTCTATCAGCTCCTGGGTTCTCGGCGTGATCTCCTTCACTTCCTTGCACTTTTTTTCCAGAACCGGGTCTCCCATCTCTCTGATCTTTCTGATCGCCATATCTGTCCTCTCCTTTTTCCCTCTCTGTTAATATGTATTCATCGGGTCGAAATCATACTGTACCGTCACGTTTTTTACCTCTTTTTCCCTGCAGAAAAGTTCCAGCGCATCCTTGATCTCCACCAGCGTCTCATAGTCCTCATGCTTCACATACAGCACATGCCGGTACAGATCGCTGATCTTGCCGATCGCCGCCCGGGCGGGGCCGATCACCTGCGGCGGCCTCTCTTTTTTGCACGCCTCCATGCGGCCGCGCGCCTGCTCCGCCAGCTGCGCGCACAGCTCTCTTCCCGCCTCCTCGTCGGCGGAGACCGCCAGCACCGCCAGCATGTGGGACGCGGGCGGATACTGCATCAGCTCCCGGTACAGGATCTCCTCCTCATAGAAGCCCCTGTAATCCTGCCGGGCCGCGTGCACAATGCTGTAGTGCTCCGGCTGGTAGGTCTGGATCACCACCTCGCCGGCCTTCCCGCCCCTGCCGGCCCGGCCCGCCGCCTGGGTCAGAAGCTGGAAGGTCCGCTCGCCCGCGCGGTAATCGTTTCGGTTTAACGACAGATCCGCCGCCAGGATTCCCACCAGGGTGACGTTCGGGAAGTCGTGCCCCTTGACGATCATCTGCGTACCCACCAGAATGTCCGCCTTCTCGTCCGCGAAGGCCGCCAGAATTTTCTCATAGCTGTCCCTGGTACGGGTGGTATCCGCATCCATGCGCAGCACCCGCGCCGCGGGGAACTCCCTGTGAAGAGCCTCCACGATCTGCTCCGTGCCCGCCTTAAATCCCAGCAGATATTTGGAGCCGCAGGCCGGACAGTTCGCGGGACGCCTCTCCTCATAGCCGCAATAGTGGCATACCAGCATACCGTTTGTGTGCTCGGAGAGCGACACGTCGCAGTGAGGACACTTCATCACGTGTCCGCAGGCTCTGCAGGAGACAAAGCCCGCATAGCCCCGCCTGTTTAAGAACAGCATGGTCTGCTCGCCCGCAGCCAGTCTTCCTTCGATCAGCGTCCGCAGCATACCGCTGAACATGGAGCGGTTGCCCCGCCTCAGCTCTTCCCGCAGATCGACGATGTGCACATCCGGCAGCGTGCTGCCTCCGTGTCTGGCGTTCATCTCATACAGCCGGTACTCGCCCTTCCTCGCGCGGTAGTACGCCTCGAGAGAAGGCGTCGCCGAGCCGAGCACCACGGCCGCCCCGTGCATGGACGCGATCTGTACGGCGGTCTCCCTGGCGTGGTATTTCGGCGCGTTTTCGCTCTTGTAGCTTCCCTCGTGCTCCTCGTCCACCACAATGACCCCCAGTGCCGGGAAAGGTGTAAAAAGCGCCGAGCGCGGACCGATGATCACATCGATGTCGCCCGCCGCCGCCCGCCGCATCTGATCGTACTTCTCCCCCTGGGACAGGGTGGAGTTCATCACGGATACCCTGTCGCCGAACCGCCTGTAGAAGCGAAGCAGCGTCTGGTAGGTGAGAGCGATCTCCGGAATCAGCACAATGGCCTGTTTTCCCAGGGCGATCATCTGCTCGATAACGCCCAGGTACACCTCCGTCTTGCCGCTGCCGGTGACACCGTGCAGAAGATAGATCTGCGGCTTTCCCGCCCGATAATCGCGCAGGACGTCCTCGATGACGGTGCGCTGCGCCTCGCTCAGTGTAAGCTTCTTCTCCTCCCCCGCCATGGGCTTCACGGGATTCCTGTAGATGCTCTCCGACTCGATCCGCAGAAAGCCCTGCTTCTCCAGCGCCTGCAATGTCGCCGGCGCCACATTCAGCTTGCGGCGGATCAGCTCATAGGGAAGCGTTCCGTCCTCCGCCAGCGCCCGCAGCACCCGCGCCTTCGCCGTCTGGCGCTTCTCCTCGCACTCCCCGGCAGCCCTGCGCAGCCCGTCCACCGCGAGACTGGCGGTGACTTTCTTCTGCTCCAGCTGGCGCAGCTTCTGTTTCACCGGCAGAACGGTCTTGAGCGCCGCGATCATGGTAGAACCGTACTGCCGCTTCAGCCACCAGGCGATCTGAATCTGCCTGCTCTGCACCGTGACGCCCTTAACGTCCACCGAGGCGATATCCTTGATTCTCTCCACCGGATATGCCGGCCGGTCCGAAATGTCCACCACGTACCCGATCTTGTCCCGGTTGCCGTTTCCGAAGGGCACATGCACGCGCACGCCCGGATATATATCTTCGGAAAGCTCCTGCGGAATTCTGTACTGAAACGGCCGGTCCACCTTCTCATGAGAAATATCCACGATGATATCCGCATATCTCTCCGCCATGCCGTCTCTACCTTCCTTCCAGAATCTCCCGGATCAGCTCTCTCTCGTCCATCGGATACTTCACGCCGTTGATCTCCTGATAGTCTTCATGCCCCTTGCCGGCCAGCACGATGATATCTCCCGGCTCCCCGTGGGCAATGGCATAGGCGATAGCTTCCTTCCTGTCGCAGATCTCCACGTATCTACCGTCCGTCCTGCCGATGCCGATCTTGATGTCGTCTATGATCGCCTGGGGCTCTTCGGTGCGCGGATTGTCGGATGTGATGATCGTGAAATCCGCCAGTCTGCCGCTCACCTCTCCCATCTCGTACCTTCTGGATTTCGCGCGGTTGCCGCCGCAGCCGAAGAGACATACCAGGCTGTGGGGCCGGTACTCCCGCAGGGTGGTGAGCAGACTTTTCAGGGCCATCGCGTTGTGGGCGTAATCGATCAACAGCGTGAACTCGTCGGACACCTTCACGGGCTCGATCCTGCCCTTCACTCTGGCGGCGAGAAGCGCCGCCTTTACATCCTCTCCGCCGACGCCGAAATGCCTGCAGATGGCGATCGCCGTCAGCGCATTGTAGACGCTGAATTTGCCGGGCGTCGCGATCTGCACATGCATGTTCACAAGCCCCGTCACGTCGAAGGCCATGCCGAGGCTGCCCGCCTCCCGCAGAAAGGTGATATTCTCCGCCCGCAGATCCGCCGCCGTGTCGATGCCGTAAGTCTCCAGCTCACAGGTGTGTCCCTCCGTGACCGCCTCCCAGTGCGCGTCGTCATGGTTGACAATGCCGACCAGACACTGTCTGAAAAGCAGGCTCTTGCAGTGCAGATAATCGTCGAAATCCCTGTGTTCGCCCTTGCCGATGTGATCCGGCTCCAGATTGGTGAAGATGCCGTAATCGAAGACAAACCCCTGGGTCCTGTGAAGCATCAGCCCTTGGGAGGACACCTCCATCACCACCGTATCGCAGCCGGCGTCCGCCATCTGCCTGAAATATTTCTGAACCAGATAGGACTCCGGCGTGGTGTGGTCCGCATGGATATGCACATCGCCGATGATGATCTCGATCGTGCCGATCAGACCGACCTTATGCCCGGCGTGCTCCAGAATCGATTTCACGAGGTAGGTCGTGGTCGTCTTGCCCTTCGTGCCCGTGATACCGATGATCTTCATCTCCCGGGCCGGATTGCCGAAGAAGTTCGCCGACAGAAAAGCCATCGCATAGTGCGCGTCCGGCACTCTGAGCACCGTCACCCCGTCCGTCTCGGGCAGTTCTGTGTCCCGCTCCTCCACAATCACGGACGCTCCCGCCCTGACCGCGTCCGCCGCGAAGGCATGGCCGTCCGTCACCGCGCCCGGTATGCAGATGAACATACAGCCCGGCACGACCTTTCTGGAATCGTACACAATATCCGTGATTTCTCTGTCCAGCGTCCCCCGGACACACTCGTAATCCACTTGTTCCAACAAATTTCTCAGCGCTGCCATCATTACCCCCTGCGATTTCTTTTCGACGACCTCTCTTATCTGTGATTACCATAGCACGAAAGCCGCCGTTTTTCAACTTGTGCGGTACTTTTGTACTATATTTCAGGCCGTTTTCACAAGTTGTTCAAGATTATTTTATAAATATTAAAGAAAGTAAACACATTTTGGACACAATTTACTTTTAAAGTAAAAATCAAGATAGTTGAATGCTCACTATCTCCCCCCCCTCATAAGAAATGCAGAAAAGTCCGGGTTGACCGGGCTTTTTTGTATGTCTCTATCTGCCGTCCGGCTTCTCCACCACTATTCTATTCATCAGTTCTTCCGCAGTTTCCATCGGTATGCTCGCGCTCTCGCCCGTGGTGGCATTGGCCGCCGCGATGGCACAGGCGCGCTTAAGCGCCTCCTCATCCCCTTCACCCATCATGTAAGACATGGCGTAGGAAGCCACCACGCTGTCGCCGCAGCCTACCGTATTGACGGGCGATATCCCCCGCACATTGGCGTACAGCACTCCTTCCCCGGTGACGCTCATCAGTCCCTTTGCTCCCATGGAGACGATCACCCGGCCGATCCCCCTGCCGAGCAGGAAACGCGCCGCCTCCGCCAGCCCTTCCCTGTCGGCGATCCTGTGGCCGATCACGTACTCCAGCTCTTTCCAGTTGGGTTTGATCAGCTGCGGTTTCTCCTGTATGCCGAAGCGCAGTCCCTCCCCGCTGGAATCCAGCCACACCGGAACGCCCGCGCGCCGTGCGCGCACGATCAGTTCCGCGTAGATATCGTCGCCGATCCCCCGCGCAGCCGACCCCGACAGAATCGCCAGCCCGCACTCCGCAAGCAGCTCGTCGTACCGCACAAGAAACGCATCCTTCTCCCGGGCGCTGACGACGGGCCCCGGCTCCAGAATTTCCGTGACGTAGCCGTCGTCCCCCAGAATGTTCATATTGCTCCGGGTCTCGCCCTCCACATGGACGAAGCGGCACTGCGCGCCGCGCTTTGTGAGCTCCTCCTCGATGAATTTTCCGCTGTAACCGCCCAGAAAGCCCGTGGCCGCGACCTCGTACCCGTACTGTCTGAGTATCTTCGTCACGTTGACGCCCTTGCCGCCCGCAATCTTCGTGACGGTGCGCATCCTGTTCACATGGCCGACCATAACTCCCTGCGCCGTGTAAGTCTTGTCCACCGCCGGATTCAGCGTGACGGTCACTATTTTCTGCATCATTCTAATCTCCTCTGCAATAATCCTCCATAACCATCTGCAGCCGTTCCCTGCCCTGATAGACGTCCAGCCTGGGATAGTACACCACATGGATACGACCCTCGCAGCGCACGCCGCGGTACAGGCCGTCGCAGGCATCCTGCCCGAAGTTCTCCCGCAGGAAGTCGTGCCATCTCTCCAGATCGCCGAAATATATCATCTCGAACTGTCCGCCTTCCTCGTTCTCCACAGTGTACTTTCCCACATTGCCGTTCCTTCCCAGCACTCTGCCCCTTATGAGGCGGACATTCTTCTGGGCGAAGACCGGTTTCCGGTTGCCGATGCCGCAGGGCTCCAGCAAGTCGAGCTGCCGCACCAGGTCTGCAGTCACATAGGACATGGGCATAGGCACATCGATCCGGATTTTTTCCGTCAGATCCTCGTCAGACAGGCCGCAGTGTTCATTCAGATACCGGCGAAATGTCTCCATGTTCTCTGCCGGCATGGAGAAGCCCGCCGCCATCTTGTGGCCGCCGAACTTCGTATACAGCTCTCTGCACTCGCTCATCTTGTCGAACATATGATACGCGTCTATGGAGCGCCCCGAACCCTTGATCCCGTCCTCCGCATCCGTCAGCACGAAGGCGGGTTTCCCGTACCGCTCTCTGACGCGCCCCGCGATAATCCCTGCCAGACTCTCATGGCAGTCGGGCAGATACACGACCAGAACCCTGTCGTTTCGCAGGTCGCTCTCCTCGATCAGCTGTATGGCGCGCTGCGTTCCCTGCAGCGTCATGGTTTTTCTGCTGTCGTTCAGCGCCTTCAGCTCACCCGCAATCGCCGCGGCCTCCGCCTCATCCTCGGCGTCAAACATCCGCAGCGCCCTGCGCGCCGTATCCAGTCTGCCCGTAGAGTTGATACACGGCCCCAGGATAAAGCCGATATCGTAGGCCGTCAGCGGTTTCTCCAGACGCCCGCACGCATTTAACAGCGCCCGCATCCCCTTGTTCGCAGTCTCGGCAATCAGTCTGAGCCCATACTTGACAATGATGCGGTTTTCATCCACAAGTTCCATCACATCGCCCACCGTGGCAAAAGCCGCGAAGGCAAACAATTCCTTCCGGAGCGCCTCCGCCGCGCCGTCCCGGCGGCCGTCAAGCATCAGCTGCATCAGCTTGTAAGCCACCACAGCCCCGCAGATTTCCTTAAAGGGATAAGCGCAGCCCTCCTGCTTCGGATCGACGACCGCGTCCGCGGCGGGCACAAGCTCTCTCCTTGCGCCGTCCTCTCCCACCTCATAGGGCACTTCGTGATGATCCGTGACGATCACCGTCATACCGAGAGATTTGGCCAGATCGATCTGCGCTGCGGCGGCAATGCCGTTGTCACAGGTCAAGAGCAGATCGACGCCCTCCTCGTGCGCCTCCGTGATGATGCGGTCGTTCATGCCGTAGCCGTCGTAGATTCGATGCGGAATCACCGTGTCGACGTCCGCGCCCAGAAACCGCAGACCGCGCAGCAGAATATAGGAGGCGCAGACGCCGTCGATGTCATAGTCGCCGACCACACGCATCCTCTTTCCGTCCCGGATCCCGTCCGCCAGTATCTCTACGGCGCGGCGCGCGTCCTTCAGAAGCCCCGGGTCATACATGTCCGCCGGCGTGCCGTTCAGAAACCGGTCGATGGCTTCATCCCCCACAATATCGCGGTTACGGATAATCCGTGCAATCACCTGATCGATATGAAATTTTTCGGCAATCGCGGCAAAATCCGCTCTCTTTCCGTACACAACCCACTTCGCCATAGAAATCTCCCGCAATGTCCTTCTATTTTCAGAAAGGCGCCCTGCCACAACAGCCAGAGCGCCTCCCCGCATATCGCCTCTCATCCGCCTCCGCACGCGCTGTGCGCGGCGCGGATTATTTGGCGGCCTTCTTCACAAACTTCGTGCGGAACACAAACCACATCGCGCCGGTCAGGCAGATCGAGGAGTACGTACCGCATATGATGCCCGCGATCAACGGCAGCGCAAACTCCCTGATGGAAGATACGCCGAACACTTCCAGCGCCGCCACCATAAAAAATGTCGTCAGAGAGGTGAAGATACTTCTCGACAATGTCTGCGTGATGCTTCTGTTCACCAGCTCCTGCAGATCCTCCCTGCCCCGTTTGTCCCGCAGATTCTCACGGATACGGTCGAAGATTACGATGGTCGCGTTGATGGAATAGCCCACGATGGTCAGCATACACGCGATAAAGGTATTGCCGACGGACACCCGCACCACCGCGTAGAACGCCAGCACCACCAGCACGTCGTGCACCAGCGCCAGCACGGAGCTCGCGCCGAAACGGATATCCTTGAACCTGAACCAGATATACAGCAGCATGAGAATCGTGGAGACGATGATCGCCTTAATCGCGTCCGCCTGCATCTCGGAGCTGATCGTCGCGCTGATCGTCTCCGCGGTGATGCTGTTCTTATCCACGCCGAAATTCGCCGCCATCGTGTCCGCGAACTGCTCTCTCTCCTCCACGTTCAGGGTCCGCGTCTTGATGATAATCTGATTGGAGCCCGCCACCTTGGTGGTCTGCACGTTGGCGTCGCCGGTGATCTCCTCGACATAGGGGACGATCTGCGCGTCGATCTCCTCAATGCTCATATCCTCGTTCAGCGTCAGGGTCGTGGATGTGCCGCCCACAAAATCAAGACTGTAGTTGAGGGGCATACCCGTCCGCGCCTTGTTGACGCCCATCACCACGAAACCGGCCACGATCACCGCCGCGGAAATTCCAAAGAACAGATACTTCTTCGAGAGGAAATTGATGGTCTTCTTCTCCTTGCCGACACCGTAAGCCTTCTCGCTCTGGACGCCCACGGCGTACAGCGCGTTGATCAGGAACTTCGTCACAAACAGCGCGGTAAACATGGAAATGATGATACCCAGCATCAGCGTGATGGAGAAACCTCTGATCGTGCCGCTGCCCATGAAGTAGAGCACGATGGCGGCGATCAGCGTCGTGATATTGCCGTCCAGAATCGCGGACAGCGCCTTGCTAAATCCAATCTTGATAGAGGACTGCACCGTCTTGCCCGTGGCCAGTTCCTCTCTGATACGCGCGAAGATGATGACGTTTGCGTCCACCGCCATACCGACGGAGAGGATGATACCCGCGATACCCGGCAGCGTCAGCGTCGCCTCGAAGGCATACAGCAGAATCACCATCAGTTCCGCGTACAGGCACAGCGCCAGGGACGCCGCAAAGCCCGCCACATAATAGACCGCGATCATAAATACAACCACCAGCGCGAAGCCTGCCGCCGCCGCGATCAGGCTCGTGCGGATCGCCTCGGAACCAAGCTGTGCGCCGACCACGTTGGAGCGAAGCTCCTCCAGCTCCAGCTTCAAGCCGCCGATGCGGATCGTGGATGCCAGATTCTCGGCCTCCGCCGCGCCGCCCTGTCCCATCGTGATGACGGCGTTGCCGTCCGTGATGACGGCGTTGACACTGGGTGCGCTGACAATGGCGTCGTCATAGTAGATCGCGATCGACTCCCCGTTGTTGTACGCCTTCTCGGTAGCCTCCGCAAAAGCCGCCGCGCCGGCGTCGTTCAGCGTCAGGGTCACCACATTCTCCACATTGCCCATCTGCTGATCCTGCTGCGCTCTCGCCTGCGCGTCCACCACTTCCGTACCGGTGATGATCACGGAGCCGTCCGCCAGAAGCTCGTCGATGGTCTTATTGAGCACATACTGCGGAACGAGATTGCCGTCCGCGTCGATGGTGAGGCCGCCCGTGTAATTCTCGTTGCCCTCGCTGTCCGTCTGTGAGATAAAATACAGGCTGCCGGGCTTGCCGAGCTCCTCCAGAATCGCGTTGGCATCCGTCACACCCGGGATCTCGATGTTGATACGGTCGTCGCCCTCCTGGTAGACCTGCGCCTCCGTGCTGTAATTCTGCACACGCTGCTGCAGCTTGTAGATCGTATCGTTCATATCCTCCGTGCTGGGATTTTCGTCTCCCACCACCTGGTAAGTGATGCTGACGCCGCCCGCCAGATCCAGTCCCAGCTTGATGCTGGAGGCCGAGCCGGACTTGTCCGATCCGACGCCGAAGACCGCCGTGTAACCAAGCAGTCCAAGTATCAGAACATACACTATCAAACCTATAACCGCTCTGCTCTTTTTCATAATATATTCTCCTTTTCCTCGCCGGCCAGCGCCGCCTTTATCATGATCGCGCACTCGACGCGCTTCCTCTGCAGCTCACACCCGATATCGTAAGCGCCCGTAATGCTGCCGCTGAAATTGTACGCGTTGGCCGCGCAGCCTCCGCTGCAGTAATACTTCGCGAAGCAGTCCCTGCACGTCTCCTTGGCATAGACATTGCACTGCTTAAAGGTGTCTCTGATATCCGTCCGCACAATCCCGTCGTCCACGTTGCCCATCAGGAATTCCTCCTGCCCGACGAACTGGTGGCAGGGATACAGATCGCCCCAGGGGGTGACGGACAGATACTCCGTTCCGGACCCGCAGCCCGACAGTCTCTTGGCCACGCAGGGGCCACCTTCTAAATCTATCATAAAATGGAAAAATTGGAAACCTTTTCCTTCTTTTTTTCTGCGGATATACTCGAGCGCCAGCTTATCGTACTCCGTAAGCAGCGCCGGAACGTCCTCCTCGCGGATCGCGTAATCCTCCCCGGCAGGCGCCACCACCGGCTCCATGGAGATCTGCTCGAAGCCCTCGTCCGCCAGGTGCTTCACATCCTCCGAAAAGTCGAGATTGTATCTCGTGAAAGTGCCGCGCACATAATAATTCATCTGGTTCCTGCTCTCGGCCACCTTCTTATACTTCGGCACCACCTCGTCGTAGCTGCCCTGTCCGCCTCTGTGGGGCCGCATCCGGTCGTGGACTTCCTTTCGCCCGTCGATGCTTAAGACAATGTTCGCCATCTCCCTGTTCGCGAACTCCATCACCTCATCGTCAAGCAGCACGCCGTTTGTCGTCAGGGTAAAGCGGAACTTCTTGTGATGCGGCTCCTCCAGACTTCTTCCGTAGGCCACCAGATCCTTCACGACCTGCCAGTTCATCAACGGCTCGCCGCCGAAGAAATCCACTTCCAGATTGACTCTGTTCCCCGAGTTCGCCACCAGGAAGTCCAGCGCCTTCTTCCCCACCTCATAACTCATGAGCGCCCGGTCGCCGTGGTACTCCCCCTTGCCCGCGAAACAGTATCTGCAGGCGAGGTTGCAGTCGTGGGCGATATGGAGGCACAGCGCTTTCACCACCGTCTCCCGGCTCTTAAAATCGCCGATATACCGCTCGTAGATATCCTCCGTGTACAGGGTGCCGGCGTCCCGCAGCGCGAGAAGCTCCTCCACCGTCTCCGCCAGCTCCGCAGCCGCCACGTCAGGCAGCTTCCCGGACGCATAAGCCGTGATCTCCTCCGGCGTCCCGAGTCCGTCCGCCAGCGCTTTCTCCACGACGGGAACCGCCCGGTAAGCCGTCTCGTCCGTCACATGTACGCTGCCGCTGTTGACGTCCAGTACGATATGATATCCGTTATTGATGTATTGATGTATCACTTCTGTTCTCCCAAACCCGATAGATAAACGCATAATAAGCAGCGACGCCTGATCGCTGCTTATGCTTCGTATACAATTCCTCTCTTTTTCGCTGGACCCGTCAGGCTCTTATCTCGCCTTCTCGCAGGTCTGATTACCCACCGTGCAGGACGTCTTGCAAGCAGACTGGCAGGATGTCTGACACTCGCCGCATCCGCCCTTCTTCATGGACTCCTTCAGGTCTCTCGTGTTCAGTGTCTTGATATGTTTCATAATATCGCATCCTCCGTTTATCGCTCGTCGCTTATTTGCTTTGCTTTTCGCCTATTGTAACACACTTTTTTCAATAGGAAAAGTGTTTTTCTGATTTTTTGTGCCCTAACTCACCATGCCGCCCAGCATACCGCTTCCCGCGCACAGGAAAAACACCGTGGCCAGACTGCCCGAGACGTCCTGTAAGCCCCTGTTGACAATGAGGGACACAATCACGAGAATCACGTAGTACGCCGCGCCCATCGCCAGTCCCCACAGAAATTTGCGCCTGCCCGCGTGTCTGCCGGCGAGGAATCCCGCCGCGAAGGTGACCGCTATGTAGATGCCGATGATACTCAACGACACCGTCTTCTCGGACAGGCCGAACCGGTACAGCAAAAAGGCGAGCAGCAGAAGCAGCCCCGCCGTCAGAATATACGCCGCCAGCATACACTTTGTGAGAAAGACTGTTTTTTCCAGACAGATTTCCTTTTTCCCCATTTCATCCTCCTTCTTCGTTCCTCTGTAAGATCTTCTCCTATACGAATGTATATTCCTCTGTCCCGAAAAACTTGACACCTTCTTATATTCCATAGTAATATTTCTGTAACTGTCCGTCTCCTGTCATACCGGAGCGATACAGGGCAATCCACGATCTTACATACAAGGAGTGAACTTTTCAATTGGATACCACAGGTGTCATACAAATCATAACACTGGTAATTCTCGTCTTTCTGTCGGGATTCTTCTCTTCCGCCGAGACGGCGTTCTCGACAGTCAACCGCGTGCGGATGCGCACGCTCGCCCAGGAGGGCTCACAGAGGGCCGTCAGGGTACAGAATATTCTGGACCACTACGGCAAGATGCTCAGCGCCGTCCTGATCGGCAACAACATCGTGAACCTCTCCGCCTCCTCCGTCATGACCACCTTCGTCATCAGAATATGGGGCAATTACGCCGTCGGTATCGCCACCGGCATTCTGACTTTCGCCGTGCTCATGTTCGGCGAGATCATACCGAAGACCTGGGCGATGCAGCGGTCCGAGAAAATCACGCTGATGTACGGCGGTCCGATCCACGCGCTGATGACCGTGCTGACGCCCGTCATCTTCTTCATCGACAAGCTGTCCGACTGGATCCTGCGCTTCTTACATATCAGCTCGGACGGCAACACGTTCAGCATCACCGAGAAAGAATTGAAAACCTATGTGGACGTCAGCCACGAGGGCGGCGTCATCGAATCCGAGGAGCGCGAGTTTATCTACAACGTGTTTGACTTCGGGGACACGGTGGCCAAGGATATCATGATCCCGCGCATCCAGATGACCACGGTGCCCATCGACGCGACCTATCAGGATCTGCTGTCCACCTTCCAGGATTCGATGTTCACCAGAATCCCCGTCTACGACGAGGATCCCGACCATATCATCGGCGTGGTCAACATCAAGGACTTTATTCTGGTCAAGGACAGGGAAAAATTTCAGCTCAAGAAAATCCTGCGCGAAGCGTATTACACCTACGAGTACAAGCGTGTGTCCGATCTGCTGATGGAGATCCGCGAGAAATCCTTAAGCATCGCCTTCGTGCTGAGCGAGTACGGCGCGACGGTGGGCATGATCACCATGGAGGATATGATCGAGGAGCTGGTGGGCGAGATCCGCGACGAGTACGACGAAGACGAGGAGGAGCTGATCCAGGAAATCGAAGACGGCCAGTATCTCGTGGAGGCGCAGATGAAGCTGAGCGACATCAACGACGCGCTGGACATCGAGCTTGCCTCCGAGGACTACGATTCCGTGGGCGGACTCATGATCGAGAAGCTGGAGCGTCTGCCTCAGGACGAAGAGCAGATCACGCTGGACAACGGCATCCTGCTGCAGGCCAGGGGCGTGCAGGACAACCGCATCCTGAAAGTACTCATCACGCTGCCGGAAGAAACGCCGGAGGAAGATACGACAACTCCCGTGGAACCCGCCTAGGCTCCCCGGGAGTTTTTCCGTCACATGTACATGCCTATTATTCCGCGCCGGGCTGCAGCTGCACCAGCTCCGGCGGCAGATACTTCACCAGCAGCTTCTCTAATGCCGCCCCCTCGATGGGCTTGGACAGATAATCGTCAAATCCCTTCTCAAGATACATTTCCCGCACACCCGCCATCGCATTGGCGGTCAGCGCGATCACTCTGGCGTCTCCGCTCTTATTGTCCGGCATCCTGCCGAACTCTTCCAGCGTCTCTATCCCGTCCATCACCGGCATCATGTGATCTAACAGAATCACGTCATACCGCTCTCCGGCCGCAGCCTCCAGACATTCCCTGCCGCTCGTGACACAGGTGACCTGCGCCTTCGTCTTGCGCAGAAGCCCTCTGATGACGGCGAGATTGACCTTGTTGTCGTCCACAGCCAGTATTCTGGCATGCGGCGCGACAAACAGCGGTCCTGACGCCGCCTTCCCCTCATGCCGCTTCGGCTGATCCTGCATCGCCCCGACCGTCTCGTCCCCGGCAATCTTCTGCCGCAGCACGACGGTGAACACGGAGCCGTGTCCGTATTCGCTCTCGACCGTCACCGAGCCGTTCATCAGGCTCACCAGCCTGTCCACAATGCTCAGCCCCAGTCCCGTTCCCTCTATGGCGTGCACCTGCTCCTCGTTGATGCGGTCAAACTTGCCGAACAGCCTGCCGATATTCTCCGGCTTGATACCGATGCCGGTGTCCTCCACCGCAAAGGAGAGCTTCACCATATCCTGCGGCTGTCTCTCATAGGAGACGGTCATCGTCACGCTCCCCTTCATGGTATACTTCACCGCGTTGGTCAGGATATTGAGAAGCACCTGGCGCACCCGCACCTCGTCGCCGATCAGGGCCCCCGGCGTATCCTCCGGCACGACAAACCTGAGCGCAAGCCCTTTCTCCTCCGCGCGCACGCTGCACTCCGTCTGCAGATCCTGCAGAAGCGTTCCCAGCGCGTAGGGTTTCTCCACCAGCTCCATCATCCCCGACTCGATCTTCGAGAAATCCAGAATGTCGTTGATAATCACCAGGAGCGTCTTGCTGGCGTTCTGAATGTTTCTGGCATATTCCAGCGTGTCCGGCTCCGCGCTCTCCCGCAGAATCATCTCGTTCATGCCCATGACGGCGTTGATGGGCGTTCTGATCTCATGGGACATGTTCGCCAGAAAGGCACTCTTCGCCTCATTCGCCCTGTCCGCGCGCTGTTTTTCCCGCTCCAGGCGCTCCAGCATGCGCACTCTCTCCGTCACGTCGTGCACAATCACGATGTAACCGATGATATCCTGATAATCGTCATAGATCTTGTCGATCGAGATGCTGCAGATGTTGTTCCGCTGCCAGCACCGCGCCTCCACACGGTTTTTGTTCCCGCGGAACTTAAACGCGTCGCGCTTCAGCACAAAGATATCCTCCAGACGCAGCTTGCAGCACTCCTCCGCGCTCAGTCCCAGAAAGATCGTGGCGCCGTTGTTCACGATGCAGAGCCGCCCGGTCTCGTCGAACAGAAACACCGGCTCATCCACGGAATAATACACAAACTTGGACATGTTCTCCAGCGTCACCCTGGAGCCGTTGTAGAACAGATAGGTCTTGCACAGGACCATCTGCGCCACGAACTGTCCCAGCGTGCTCGCCGGAAACGCCGCGAAGCCGAGCAGCTGCAGGGTCGTATCCAGCGCGCACCCGAAACCGACGATCACGACGCACATCATCAGGGAATAGGCGATATCCTTTTCCCTTTTCCTGACGCACCTGCGCACCATATAGACGCTTAGGCAGAACAGATTGACCGCCACCGCCGCGCAGAACACTGCGTAGGCGGTGCTGGCGGCGCCGGGCCTGATCCGGTAGGACATCCCGTAGGTCGTCATCTCAAACGCCACGTTCTCCCGCCGTATCACGAAGGGATAGAGCGGCACGCCCAGCCAGACAAAACCGGCCGTCCACCGCTTCATCCTGCCCTGTACGTTCGACCAGAATATCATCATGTGCGTAAAGCAGATCAGCAGTCCGAAAATATGCAGCATGCCGACGGCGCGAAACAGCGCCGCCATATCCTCGTCCGTCTGCATCAGCACCAGCCCGCCGAAAAGCCCCCAGCCCGCGCCGAAAAGCGTGGAGAGGAAATACAGCTTATCGATCACGCTCTTTCTGGTAATTTTTCTGCCGTAGCCCAGACCGACAAAATAGGTGACGCAGGCCAGTCCGAACAGCAGACAAAATAGGAATTCTTTCATAGGCAATCACTCCAGCGGCCGCGCGGCAAGCGTCATCACGGCCTCGATCTCGGCCCCGTTGTCCGGCGCCGCTCCGACCGTCTCATGTCTGCCGTCAGGCGCAACCATGCCGATCCGGCTGTCCTTTCCGACCTGCTCTAACGTATAGTAACGAATCTCCTGCGCGGCCTGCAGACGAACCGCGTAGATCCTGCGGCAGGCGCCCGCCTTCTCCTTCTCCTCCGGCATGTCCACCCGGGTGATCTGCATGTCTTCCGTGACATTCATCGTCATCACCGAGAAATCCTCCTCCGCGACCGCGACAGCCGACCTGCGCTCCGCGGGGTAACACTCCTCGCACAATTCCCGCAAGAAGGCCCCCTCCTCGCTCTGCAGGCGCTTAAGCCCTTCCTCTCCGTGCCCAAACAGATACTGCGGCAGCAGCTGGAACGCCACCCGGTCCTGCACCATTCTGGCGAACTGCTTCTCCGTCACTCTGACCGTCCGTGTCTGCTTCGCCGCCGTGGCACGCTTGAGAGCCACCTCCAGGATCTCCTTCGGCATCACAATATTGTGCGTAAAAGGGTTTAACGTCATCGTCTTCGCCGGAGACTGCTCCGACATCACCATGGAGAGACATACCTGAAAAGGCATGGCGAGCACGGCCGGGCTTCTCCGCTCCGGCGGTATCTGCGCCGCCGACGAAAAAACCGGAAACAGCTGTTCTCCCGACTCCTTGCGCAGCAGGCAGGGCGTGATCGCCGCATTCTTCGGAAGCTTCACCGGCTCCCCTTCCCGCATCTTGCGCTGCGTCTTCTCGTCCAGTCCCTGCGGAGGCATAACCGGCATCAAAACCGTCGCTTTTTCCAGAACCTCCATGACCGCGGCATATTTTTCCTTCTGTCTGTCCTTCACGAACTCTTCCGCCAGCGTCTCCAGCTGCGCGTTGTCCCATTTCTGATCCGCCATGACTCAGTCCTTCTCCTTCTTCGCTTCATCCGCCCCGCGCCGTCCTTTTCCCGCGCCGATGCGCCCTGCCAGCCCGATCAGCTTTCCGTCGATCACATGCAGGGGCACGGCCAGCGCGATGGAGGCCGCATAACACGCCAGAATATAACCTACTCTGTTCTTCACCGGCATGTAGAGCAGGAACAGATTGTGGATCAGGTACAGCTCCAGCGCTATGCTGCCCAGGAAATCCATCACCTTGTTGCCGAGCCCGATCTTCTGCGTCACGATGACGACCGTGAGCACCACGAAGAAAACAAAGGGCGTCTGCACCAGAAGCGTCTGCCATTTCTCCCTGTAACCGGGATAGCCTTCCCACTCGTGCCAGTAGCCTGCGGTCTGCAGCATATACATCGTCCTGCTGTAGAAAAACGCCACCAGAAGCACGGAGACGATCAGCGATATCCCGTAGAACTTCCTGATCAATCCGAGAATCTGCTTCTCCCATCTAGCGAACAGAATGCCGACCGGCATCAAAAGCGTCGTGTTGTACCACCACTCCCCGTGAAACCACAGCCCCTGCGTGGGCGTCGTCGTATCGTGTCCGAGCCATAGGCTGAACGCGATCAGAAGCACGACACAGACAGTGTACACAAGGCACGCCGCATCGCGGTTTCGCACGAACCGGAACACGAGCCAGAACAGCAGATATAGGAAGAAAATCTCCACGACGTACCACATCTGATTGTTCATCAAGACCACGCCGGTCAGATAGGAAAGCAGTTCCTTCGCCTGCAGCTCATAGCCCCACAGGCAGGAACCGACGATAAACACAAGATTGCAGACATAAAAAGGAATCAGAATCGCCGGCAGCCTGCGCCTCAAGAAGCCCTTCAGATAATCCGGCTTGTCCCGCAGACTGCAGTACAGCCCGTAGCCGGAAAAGAAAAAGAACATGCCCACAAAGCAGACACCGATGTCCACCATAAAGATCAGAATCCCCGGATCCTCGTTCGCAAAATAAATCGTCTGGGACATATGGTGCAGCATGATCGCCACGGCGCAGAAGCCCAGGAGTCCCTTGGACGCCTTGAGAGAAAGCGCATCCTCGCGCCACAGTCCCCTCGCCGTCGGGCGGACGCCGGTCAGCAGAATCACCGCCAGCGCGCTGTAAAAGATAAAAAAGTATTCCTTCGCCATAACGTCCTCCATTATGCCCTGTTCCGGTCAGGCAGCTGCGCCGACACGATAGCCGCGGCCATCATGACACAGCCCGACAGCTCCCTGACGCTCATCGCCTGGTGCAGAATCAGGAAGCCCGCCACGGCGCTCACCACGGATTCCAGGCTCAGAATCAGGGACGCCACCGTGGGATTCATGTCTCTCTGCCCCACGATCTGGAGCGTATACGCGACGCCGCAGGACATGATACCGCCGTAACAGATCGGCTTCCACGCCGCCAGAATGTCACCCGGCACAGGATCCTCCAGCGCCAGACTGCAGAGCAGCGACAGGATCCCGCAGACCCAGAACTGAATGCATGACATTCTGACGCCGTCCACCCTCGGAGAGAAGTAATCGACCACCAGAATATGCAGCGAGAAGATCACGGCGCACACGAGCACGAGCGCATCCCCTCTCTCCAGCCGCAGTCCCTCTTTCATGCACAGCAGGTACAGACCGCACACGCCAAAGACGACGCCCAGCCACACCTGCGCGCCCACCTTCTTGTGCGCAAACAGCCCGAGAATCGGCACTAGCAGAATGTACATCGCCGTGATAAAGCCTGCCTTTCCCACCGTCGTATACTGAATACCCACCTGCTGAAAGCTGCTCGCGGCAAACAGGAGAAGTCCGCAGCACAGACCGCCCGCAAGCAGCCTTCTGCGCTCCCGCTTCACGCCCTCTTCGTCCGCCGCGCACTCTTTCTTGGCCGAATCGGCGCCGCCTGCCCGCAGCCTGTCTAACAGCGCGATGCAGGGTATGAGCACAAGCCCGCCCAGAATACACCGGACGCCGTTGTAGGTAAAGGGTCCCACGTAATCCATACCGGCACTCTGCGCCACAAACGCGACGCCCCAGATCACCGCCGTCAGAAACAACAGGAGCGACTGGCGCAGCACAAACCGGTTCATTCCGTCCCTTCTTCCGGCAGGACCGCGATGCGCAGCTCGTCAAGCTGCTCCTTGTCCACCGTACCCGGCGCCTCCGTCATGAGGCAGGAGGCGTCCTTGACCTTCGGGAAGGCGATGACTTCCCTGATATTGTCCGCTCCCACGAGAAGCATCACGAAGCGGTCCAGTCCGTATGCCAGCCCTGCGTGCGGCGGTACTCCGTACCGGAAAGCGTTCAGCAGGAAGCCGAAGCGCTCCCACGCCTGCTCCTTCGTGAAACCCAGCACCTCGAACATCTTCTCCTGAATGTCGTTCTGATGGATTCTGACCGAACCGCCGCCCAGCTCCACGCCGTTCAGCACGATGTCGTACGCCTTGGCGCGCACGCGTCCCGGGTCGGAGTCGATGTACTGCCAGTCCTCCTCCATCGGCATCGTGAAGGGATGATGCATCGCCATGTAACGGTTCTCCTCGTCGCTCCACTCCAGCAGCGGGAACTCCACCACCCAGAGGAAGTGGAACTTCGCCTCGTCGATCAGGCCCAGCTGTCTGCCCAGCTCCACGCGCAGCGCGCCCAGCACGCTGTATACGATATTCTTCTGATCGGCCGCAAAGAGGAGCAAATCTCCCTTCTCCCCCTGCATGGCCCGCACCAGACGCTCCAGCTCTTCCTCGGTCATAAATTTGGCAAAAGAAGACTTGTAGCTGCCGTCCTCCTGCACGCTCAGGTAGGCAAGCCCCTTCGCGCCGTACCCCTTGGCGAAGTCCACCAGGGCGTCAATCTTCTTGCGCGGCATGGCCGCCTGGCCCTTTACATTCAGACCGCGCACAGAGCCGCCGTTCTCAAGTGCCGACGCAAACACGCCGAAGCCGCATCCCGCCACCACATCGGACACATCCGTAAGCTCCATCCCGAAGCGCGTGTCCGGCTTGTCGGAACCGTACCGGTCCATGGCCTCCTGCCACTTAAGCCGCGGGAACGGTATCTGTACCTCCAGCCCGATGGCCTCCCTGCATATGTGCTGTATCAGTCTCTCGTTGACGTCGATCACATCGTCCACATCCACGAAGGAGAGTTCCATGTCCGCCTGCGTGAATTCCGGCTGCCTGTCCGCGCGCAGATCCTCGTCACGGAAACATCTTGCGATCTGGAAATATCTGTCGTAGCCGGAGCACATCAGCAGCTGCTTGTAGAGCTGCGGCGACTGCGGCAGCGCATAGAAGCTGCCCGGGTGCACGCGGCTCGGCACGAGATAATCTCTCGCCCCCTCCGGCGTGGATTTGCACAGGATGGGCGTCTCGATCTCCAGGAAGCCCTCCTTAGCCATAAAGGAGCGCATCTCGGAGGCGATTTTGCTCCTGAGCATCAGCTTTTCCTGCAGGTCCGGCCTGCGCAGATCCAGATAGCGGTATTTTAAGCGGATCTCCTCCTTCGTCCTGGAGTCGCTCTCCACCGGGAACGGCGGCGTCTCCGCCTCGGCCAGAATGCGCACCTGGGCGGCCCGCACCTCGATCTCCCCTGTCTTCAGGTTCTCGTTCACCGCGCCCGAGCGTTTCTCCACTCTGCCGACGACGGCAATGACAAACTCGCTGCGCATCCGCTCCGCCTTGGCGAAAGCCTCCGCGCCGCAGTCCGCCTCCTCGAAAATGATCTGCAGAATACCGGACCGGTCGCGCAGATCCACGAAGATGATTCCTCCTTTATTTCTCTGCTTCTGCACCCAGCCCATCACGGTGACTTCTTCCCCCGCGTTGCCAAGGGAGAGTTCCGCGCAGCGGCAGGTTCTCTTCCAGCCTTTCATAGATTCCGCCATTTCTCATATCCTCCTCGTAGTTACTGTCTATCTGTCGTGTGAATTTCACAGTGTCATGCGTCAAACCTTCAGCGGTTCCCTGTAGAACTCCCTGAATTCCTCATACCCCTGCGCCGCAAGCTGCTCCTTCTGGAATTTCTTGTTCTTGTTCATGCGGGCCGTGAGCACCTGATCGCCCGTCTCCCGCCGCGCCTGCGCCTCGGCCATGATCCCTGCCAGCCGCTCGCCGTCGATACCCTTCTCGATCAGATAGGCGCATTTCCCGCCGGACGCGGGCACCTTGAACCCGCTCTCCATAAGAAGCAGGATAATGCGCTCGAAGCCGATGGAAAAACCGCAGGCCGGCACATCGTGTCCCGTGAAGCGCCCCACCATGCCGTCGTATCTGCCGCCGCCTCCGCAGCTTCCGCCGAACTGCGGCATCGCGATCTCAAAAATCGTGCCCGTGTAATAGGACATGCCCCGCACCAGCGTCGGGTCGAACACCAGCGAAAAGAAATCTCCCTTGACGGCCTCCACGCTCTTCAATATCTCCAGAAAGCCTTCCTTAACCTCTCCGTCCAGACCGTCTCCCAACCTGTCGAACAGACAGCGCACCGGCTCTTCGGCCGTCTTCATCTCCTCAAACAGCGCGAGGAACCTGTCGATCGCGTCCCCGGCGAAACCGGCCTCCCGCAGTTCCTCCTCCACGCCCGCCGCGCCGATCTTGTCCATCTTGTCCAGCGCGATGAAAACCATGTCGTAATCCTCCTCGGCGAAGCCGCAGTGCGCCGCCGTCGCCTTCAGGATCCGCCTGTCGTTGATGCGGATCTGAAAATCCCGGAAGCCCAGCTTGCCCAGCGTCGTCGTCGTAGCGAGAATCAGCTCGATCTCCGCCAGATTGGAGGCCTCGCCCAGGATATCGATGTCGCACTGCATAAACTGCCGGTACCGCCCTCTCTGGGGCCTGTCCGCGCGCCACACATTGCCCATCTGCAGCGCCTTGAAGGGCGACGGCAGCTCCGACGCGTGATTGGAATAATAGCGCACGAGCGGCACCGTCAGATCGTACCGAAGCCCGCCGTCCGCCAGATCGTCCTCCGACTGCGCTTCCGCCAGGCGCAGCTTCTCGCCCCGCTTTAAAATCTTAAAGATCAGCTTCTCGTTCTCGCCGCCCGCCTTGCAGTTCAAATTCGCCAGATTCTCCACGCAGGGCGTCTCGATCGATGTAAAGCCAAATTTCCCGTAAGTCTCCTTGATGATCCGGATCACATAGTCGCGGATCTCCATCTCCTCGGGAAGGATATCCTTCATGCCCGTCACGGGCTTCTTGCTCAGTGTCATAGCGCTCTCCTGTGTCCTTATGATTTTCGGTCATACCGCTTTTATTTTACTGCTACGATTCTACACTGTTTCACGGCTTTTTTCAAGAACGTATACAAAAATTGCGCGGGCAGACTCTTCCCTTCCGTTTTCTTTTCTAGTATAATGAGAATATCGTATTGCTACACTATACTTTTAAGAAAGACAGGTGACCATAATGTTTGAACCAGATTTAAGTATGTTTTCTCTCGTCGGCAAAACCGCCCTCGTGACCGGCGCCAACACCGGCCTGGGCCAGGGGATCTGCGTGGCGTTTGCGCAGGCAGGCGCCAACGTGATCGGCGTGGCGAGGAGAAGCTGCGCGGAGACGGCGGAGAAGATCGCCGCTTTTTCCGGCTCCTTCAAAGAGGTAATCGCCGATCTGTCGGACAGCGGCGTGATCCCGCACATCGTTGAGGAGGCGGAAAAGGCCTTCGGCCGCGTGGATATTCTCGTGAACAACGCGGGCATCATCAAGAGATGCGACGCGGTGGACGTCACCGAGGAGGACTGGGACGCCGTGATCGATCTGAATGAGCGGATGGTATTCTTCCTCTCACAGACCTTCGCCAAGAAGTGGATCGCCGACGGCAAGGGCGGCAAGATCATCAACATCGCCTCCATGCTCAGCTATCAGGGCGGCATCAGAGTTCCCGCCTACACGTCCAGCAAGAGCGCCGTTCTAGGTCTCACCAGGGCGTTGGCCAACGAATGGGCTTCCCACAACATCAATGTGAACGCCATCGCTCCGGGTTATATGGCGACCAACAACACCAGCAATCTGCGGAGCGACGATCAGCGCAGCGCGGAGATTCTGGGCCGGATTCCCGCCGGGCGCTGGGGCACCCCCGCGGACGTCGCCGGCGCGGCCGTCTTCCTCGCCTCCGATGCGGCAGCCTACGTGCACGGCTTCACGATCGCAGTCGACGGCGGCTGGCTGGCCAGATAAGGAACTCCTATCCATGAACATGAAAAGGGCAGCGAACGGTTTTTCCGAACGCTGCTCTTTTTTGACACTGTCTTTATCCCGCCGCGTCTCTTCGTCCGCGGCGCGCCGCCTCGGACCGCAGTCAGCACTCCAGCCGCAGTCCCGGGATCACCAGCGGCGCCGGATCCGAAACTTCCGCGGGGATGTTCTCTTCCCTCAGAAGCTCCATAAACCGCTTCACGTAGAGATCCTCCGAAAATTCCTGCAGGAAGCTGAAATCAAAATAACCGTTGCACGCCTGCATCTCGATCATGACGCCTGAATTCAGGACGTCCACGTTGCTGTACAGCTTCTTCAGATACGGCTCCATCGCTCCCCAGCCGATACGCCCCATATAGCTTACCTTAAATGTGTCGCTGCCGAGTCTCTGCGCCGCGCGCTGCATGAACTGCAGCTTTTCGGCGTGGGACATCCCCTTAAGCCGCTCGATTGTCTGCAGGTCTTTCCGAACCTGCGCAAGCATGTTCTCCTCCAGTCCCTGCACCATGATCATGCCGCGGGTGCAGGTGCAGAGTTTCGCCATATCCGCCCCCGTCAGACGTTCCGAATATTTCAGGTGCAAAATCGGCGAGAGGCTCTGATGTGCCAGCGGTTTCCCCAATTCCTTGCGCATATTGTGCGCCATGCCGCACACAATCGGGAGCCCCGCATCCGGATAGAGACTCTGCACCGTCCTGTACATCAGCACGGAAGTCAGCACGGCCGGGCTCGCGTCATGGGCGCTGGTGTATTTCATATAATCGGACTCCCTGACCCGTATCTGGAACACGGTGCGCTCCCCCGCGTGCGGGCCCGTCCTCTCCGGAAGACAGAACTGCTTCACGGGCTTGAAGGCGCCCATCGGCTTGATGGATTCCGGCACGGACGCCGGATACGGATCCTCGAACTCCTCCGGCGCGATCTCGCTGTCCGCAAGCCGGATACCCTGCGGATCCAATGTGATCTTCTCACGCCCGCACAGATAATAGTAAAGAACGGTCTTGAGCAGCGGGAATATCCCCGCGCCGTCCGTCAGACTGTGAAAAGCGTCCAGATATATAATGTTTTCATAATAGGCAAACGCGACCAGGTGATGATTCGCCTCCCCGGCGCCGAGGCAGACCGTCTTTCCGCCTCCGCTTACCACCACAGGCGCGTCATTCGGCAGGAGGACATACTCCTCATCCTCAACCGCCGTCTTGACGGCAAAATAGGGATAGCGGCGCATCGATGTGTCCACGGCCTGCCGCAGGATCTCTCCGTCGATCGGCTTATCCAGTTCAACTCCGACCCGAAGCGTATTTACCAGATTTTCATTCGCCGCATAGAATCTTGGAAGCGCTGAAATTAATTTTGTCATAATTTTTCTCCTACTCCTTTTCTTTTCCGCCCGCTTTCGTCGTCTCTTCGCCGATCAGATGAACGGTTCTGTACTCATGCCCCACTGCCGGGAGAAATATTTCCGTTACGTCCCTTGTCCGCAGCTTCAGACTGGAAGTGCACACGCACGGATGGCATCCCAGATATTCCCCCGCCAGGACGTCCTCGTCGATCAAAAGCTGCACCGCGCCTTCCCTGTCGTTCATCAGTCCCATGACACTGACCGCACCGGGCTCGATATCCAGATATTTCAGCATATCCTCCGGATCGGCGAAAGACAATCTGGAAGAATCAATCTGCGCCGACAGTTCTTTAGTCTTAAACTTTTTGTCCCCCGGCATCATCAGAAGATAGAACCGTGTCTTCTGCCGATTGCAGAGAAAAAGATTCTTGCAGATCACCACATCCAGCACCGCGTCAATCTCGTTGCAGGCCTCCATGTTGTCCGCCGTTTCATGGTCGGTCCGCTGATAGCGGATACCCAGCGCGTCCAGGAAATCATAGGTTCTGATTTCCCGCGGCAGCCTGCCCTCTGTGTTGTCCGGTCTTCCGTCGCACAATTCCATTTTCGAAACGCTCCTTTGTTTCCCGCAGCTATATTGCCGGTAGTACTGCTTTTTTCAGCTTTTTTTTCTCTCAATATCACTGTATTATATCATTTTATCACAGGCAGGCGCAACAGCGCAAATTTGCTTATAGAATACCATCACAAATCACACACACTCTCTCGCCACTACATATTGAACCTCTGCCGAATTATAAGTAATAGTCAAAAACAAATTCCCCTTTTCATTTTCTTGTCTAAAATGAATGCTAATACAGCCATCGACGTCTTCACTATAACTCTGTAACTCCCAGTCATCTTTTGTTGTAATTTTTATTACGCTGTTTTCCCCATTATAGTCTTTCCAATTCATATCTTCTGATAACTCATATATACTCTCTATCATATCAAATTGCATCGTTTCATGTATTGTCTCTATAGTATCTTGCGGTAAAATAGGAATGCCATCCGCAATAGCTGCTACATTATTCCTAACAATAAAAGACGCCTCTCCTAATTCTGGACAATCACGATAGGTGCTGGGCCAATTTTCTTCTGAATCACAATAATCTATCCACCTTGATCTGTAGACTGTACCATCCGCTTTTGTCGTACTATCATATATATCATATATACTTACGTGTCCATCCCCGTATGTAAAAATCGGAGTATGAAGTCCAACATCGCTATATTCATAAGATTCTATTGAAATTCCTAATGCATCAATAATTTCTTCCCAATGAGGCATAAACAAATCATACTCCATAATCTTTATATCTGCCAGTGAAAAATCTAATTGCACAAGTTGCTTGATAAAGTCTTCCAATTCTGCATTTCCTGTGAGTCCATATCCTTCCTGTAATGTTGCCAATGTCATCGACAGGTCATCGCTTTGCTGATATGCTCGCGCTTTTCCCAAATAGGCCCTTACATTCATGGGATCTATTGCAATCGCCTTATCAAACTCTATAATTGCCTGTTCATATTTTTTCTCTTCCAAATAGCGTGCACCCAAATTCAAGTGTCTGCCCACACGATTAACAGGCATACTATAGAATCCAACACCACTTAAAACAGCCAAAAGCGCTACTGCCGCTACAACCATAATAAGCTTGCCGTGCTTTTTTCCAATAATTTCAGAAATCCTACTAATCGAATCTTTTGCCGAAGAGTTTTTTATTGATACTGGAAAATCTACCAGATCCATCTCACTCTCATTTACTTTCATCTGTTTTTGGGGTTTTTGTTCTTTTATCATTCCCTGCTCTTCTCCACAAATTCTCCAATAACTATAATATTTCTCTTCCTGTTCATTTTCCTATACTCTCTCTATCAATACCTGACTATCCAAACCCAAAAATTAATCAGTTTTAGATTTCTAATACTCCACAAAGAATATGGATTTTTAAACTAACATTATTCCCACGGTGCTTGTCCGATAAAATGACTATATTCATCACAAGCTTGAAGCATACCACATGGCTCAGCATTGGACATCTTATTATGTATAACACTGCCTTCCCATTCTCCAGTCCAATTACTATAAACCAATTGTTCATAAGAACCATCTTCTGTAATTTGGGGTTGCCGTATTCCATTTTTATATATCGTTTTTATTGCTCTATACGTACCACTATCATACTGATATTCCGTCATTATTGTCCCGTCATACAAATTATTCGTCAAATGGCCATTTTCCTGACGTTTCAACTCGAATGTCCACAGGCCGTCAGCAGCCGGATCTACAGCCTTCGAATTGCAAACACTGTGCTGAGCATAATCCCCATTAAAATTAAAATTTATAGTATCACAAAGCATAACTCCATCATCTCGAGTCGATTCTACTTCTTCTCCAGTACCAAACATCTCACAATCAATTTGATGGCTGAAACTGCTAACCATCCCTCCCAATCCGTTTTCAGGTAAAAAAACAAACGTAATCCTTCCCAGCTCACTTGTCTTCATTCTACTATAATCAATATATACATGATAATCTTCATACACAGTCTTTATAAATAAAGACGTCGAATTATTATCCTCTTGTATTCCTTGCTTTAACTCAGGAGAAAATCCTTTTTGTGAAGCACATTGCCTTGCCAACTCATAAAAATCATCACTCCACAAAATGCTTACTGCATCCATATAATTATCACTCAAACAATCATTGATAATTTCCCGAAATGCGTCCTGGATTTTTTCATCTAACACCAGCGTTGGATATACTAATTCTTCTGTCTCAGTAATTGGTTGTATATCACTTTCACCACCGCTCACCACATCTTTGACAGCATTTATATCATCAAGCATATGCCGTATTCTCTCATCGCCCGTTATTGCATAACCCTTTTCTAAAATTTCTCTCGCTTTAACCCTATTATTCGGATAAACCTGGGCAGCTGCCATATAAATATCTACGGCATAATCTATATTTGTATGCAACTCTGATTCTTCTAAAGTTTCCAGTACCGACAACGTTTTTTCATAGACAGCCAACAACTCATCCTGCTTGTCCCCCATTGCTAAATATGCATTAATAGTGCCTGCATATGCAGGAATACATTTATCATCAATCTGAATTACTTTATCAAAAACTACGATAGCCATTTCATAATCTTGGTTCTCCAAATATCTCTGACCAAGATCAAGATTTCTATGCAGACGATTAATGGGCCTATTGTATAACACAACACATATAATAGCAATCACTATGACTAGCAATAAGATTATTAATAAATAGTTTTTCTTTTTTTGTACCTGATTCATTATATATCCTCCCATAATATCATGGCAGTGTCAAAAGCTACCCCTTTTTTATTGCTAAACTTTAATAAAAACCTTGATTTTAAGGGGAATCGCAAATAAAAAGAGCATTGACCTCCCTACTACAATGTATAATGTCATCGACCAAAATCACATCCCAAAAAGGAGCCAATGCTCATGGACATTATGCAATATTTACTCTCTGTAATCCAATATCTTTACCAGCAAGTCAGCCTTACAAGATATCATATTTCTTCCGCCTCTGATCAATACCGCAGATCCTCCACAAATGAAACCGGTGAATAATCAGTGATATTATTGCCCGTCAAAGACAACAGTTTCAGATTTTTCAGACCAGCCAGCGGACTGATATCACTGATTGAATCGTCCCATAAGACCAGCCCCTTCAAATTTGACATGGCAGCCAACGGAGTAAGATCATTGATCTGATTCCCCTGAATATGCAAATATTCCAGTTGGGACAGGTTTGCTATCGCCTCAATATCACTGTCATCGATCTCATTATACGCCATCAACAATTCTTTCAACTGCGACAAAGACGATAGCGCCGTAAGATCACTGATCGGAACGGTATACAGATACAGAGTCTGTAAGTTTTCTAAACCGGCAAGCGCACTGATATCTTTGATTGGTTCCTGCTCAAGATGCAGGTATTCCAATTTTGTCAGACCGGACAATGCACTGATATCACTGACCTGCGTCATTCTTATCTGTAAGTGGGTCAAATCTGTCAGTGCCGCCAGCCCGCTGATATCAAGAAGATCTGTGCCGATTATTTCCAGTGTTTTTAAAGACTTAAAATGCACAATGTCATCCAGAGAACTCCACTGACCCTGATGCGCTGTGTGTGCTTTTTCATCTGTGTCAGTTCCCGTCACAAAGTAATAATCCACATTGCCGTTTTCATAAGAGCCGCTGTAAGTGAAGTCCTTTATTTCCTCACCCGGTTTCAGAATATAGTCGGCATAAACGATAAGTTCTTCTATCTCGCCGACATCACTGGCCCGTATAGTACCAGTCGGCCTCCCCAGATATTCACGTATCATACTTTCAAAAACAGGGTCCTGCCACACGATCGGCTCATACTTGCCGATGCCTTCCAGCAATCTCTCATCTCCGGTCTTCTCATATCCGATCTGCAATGTCTCGTATGCTTTGTCCAAGTCACCCATGCCCTCATATGCCTGCGCCTTGCCCAGATATGCCTCCACGCTCATCGGATCGATAGCGATGACCTTGTCGAACTCTACTACCGCCTGCTCATAATTCTGTTCCTCCAAGTACCGCTCACCCAGATTCAGATGGCGGCTTGTGCGATTGGCCGGAGTGTTATAGATACCGATGCCGATCAGGACGGCGAATAAAATCACGGCGGCAGCGATGCCCGCTATGATGCCGCGCTTTTGGAACGGCTTCTTGTCAAATGCTTTTTCTTTTCCCTTTCCCTTCATAATTCCTTCCTCGTCTCTCATATTTTAAAATAAAACTGGTGAAGACAAAGTCCACCAGTTTTATATTCGGAACACTGTTCTATGCGATTTTCCACACCTTCTATACCCGTTTTATTTCAACGCGCATTTCCAGTCTGCCAAGCTTTATGACGTTCCCCGAAAAGATTTCCGCCTCCGTCACTACCCTGTCGCCATTGAGATATGTATAGTTGGACGACTGCAGATCTTTAATATAGAATCTGCCGTCTCTCACCGAAATCTCACAGTGCCGCCCGGAGACCGATTTATCATAATCCAGTACAATGTCACAGCTTTCCGCCTTGCGTCCTACGACAACCGTCCGATCCAGAGGCGCCGCATAGCTTCTGCCAGCGCTGTGGATGTCCGTCAGGCTCACCTGATATGCCGCTGCCGTCGGCAGGATCAGCAGCGTCTCGCCATCTCCGACATCGCCCGCACTGTCAAGCATTTCGGTAAGCTGCCCCGCATCTTCCGTCTCCGCTCCCCAGTGATTCAGGATCTGATCGTCAAAGGATTTAAATTCTTCTTTATCTTCCTTCTTCCCTTTTCTCCTGATCAGAAATACGACGGCGGACACGCCCGCTGCCGCTGCCAGAAGGACTGCCGCCAGAATAAACGGCATATAACTATGCTTTCGGGGCGGTGTGCTCTGCGGTGCAGGCTGCAGCTCCGGTTCGATCTGTTCCGCCGTTCCGCTTTCTTCCGGCAGGACCGGCTCCGTCTCTTCCTCCTGCACGGGTTCGCTGTCCGTTTCCTCCTCGGCTGCCACCTGGGGCATAGTTACCTCCGCAGTCAATGTCTGAGAATCCGCCGTCGTAATCTTGACCGTCTTCACGCTGCCGTCCATAAGCGGCGCCGGAGGCGTAATCACCAGACGCACAATATCGCAGTCCTGTCTGAGCGCTTCCGAGATCTCCAGGACATCTTCCGTTTCGTCCAGCAGGAAGGCTTCGGCCGACGTCATCCTGCTCAGCGCGAACATATTTTCCAGTTCTTCATTATTGTTTTTGCCGGCGCTCCCGATTGTATAGACCGGAATCGCGACCTCCTTGAGCAGAGAGTACAGTTCGTCCTTCGTATAGCCGAGGGACTTATTGTCTACTCCGTCCGATATGATAACGATCCTCTGGTATACATCCTCCTCAGGCTGTACAAACTGTTCTCTGATCACTTCATATAATACGTCGGTCAGATAAGTCTCCTGATCTTCATAAGCGATGCTGTCTATCGCCTGCCGCAGCGTGGCGTAGTCGCCGGTATAATCCGCTACCACATGGAGCTCTTCACTAAAAGTCGCGATACAAAGCTCCTCCTGATTGAGTCTGTCCGCAATCAGATCCTGCAGAAGCCGCCCCGTCTTCTCTCTGTTCTCCTCCGATATGGAGACGGAATTGTCCACCATCACCAGCGTCTTCATCGGTACATCCAGCGCGGAGATCGGCTCCATATCATATTGATCCACCGCGGCGGTCGCAATCTGCACCGCCGGTTCTTCCGTCTCCGCATCCATGCCTCTGATGTAGAGCGATATCTGTTCATCCAACGTGTGAGATTCCAGAACGGCCGCCGTACCTGAGGCCAAAGCCGGAACGCCAAGCCGGAGGCCGACTGCCAGAACACAGATAGTGCATTTTAAAATTTTATTCATGATTTTGGTTTTCATCCTGTGTTTTTTCTTTGCCTCTGATGTCTGCCAGCGCCTGATCTATGCGAACCTTAAAAGCCATCTGTTCCTGATCCTGATATCCGACGAAAAAGATAGATGCTATCTGATCGGAATTGAACAGAAACGTCTGATCGGGCCCCAAAAAGCCTTCCGGATATACGCAGCCGACATAGTCATAAATCTTATCAGGATCATCTGCGGCCACCTGCGCAAAGCCTGTGATCATCAGCTTTTTTGTGCTGTTTTTTAAAAGCACAACTGAACCGATCGGCAATAAACCTGTAAACATGATCTCATTCCTCCTGTTTCCGTTTTACTGTAATCTTACCATATTTTTAGCTTACTCAACACACTTTTTGCCATACCCTTTGCCGCTTTTTTGACTGCCTTCAAAGTTCCCTCATAGTCGATGGAAACGCTGAAGCTCAAACCCAGTCCAACCGAAGCTCCGAGGTCACACTCTATCTTGCCTCCGCCGATAGACACGTTGGCGTGTGCGCCGATGCCGACATTGACACTTGCCGACGCCTTCGCCTCCGTTCCCAGCACCGTCACGCCGCCCTGCGCTTTGGCATCAACCAGAATCGCCTCCGCGCTCGCGTTCACTGACGCATGAGGATCAAAACTCCCGTCGTCTCCCATAAGACCCGCGGACGCGTCAACCTCTCCGGACACTTTGCCTGCCGTGATATGGCCGTCCGCTTTCGCGCCGAGCCATTCGTTGCCGACCGCATACGTTCCTACAACCTCCGCCGCCGTGAAGCCGGCTCCCATCTTCGCCTCAATATGCGGTGCAAATACCGGGTTCCCGTCCTCATCTTTTTCGAACAGAGCGCCCGACGCATCCGCGTATGCCTGATAGGCTCCCACATGAACTCCCAGAGAGCCGTGCTCGCCGGAAATCTGATTCTCATATAAGCTGCCCTTCGCTTCGGCATGCGCTTTAAACCCTGATTTTTCGGCGATGGAATTCTTAATATTATCCAGGAATTCCCCGCACGCTTCCCCATTCTGCATGAAAATCGCGGGAAGCCCGCAAAGCAGCCGACCCTGGGTTTCAAAAAAATCGTCGTATTCATGTATCATCTTCACATAATAATACATGTCCTGCATGCGGGCGTACCATAAATCACCGAACGCATCGTTATCGTATCCGTTCAGCATTTTGTCCAGATACGTACTCAGCTTTTTGAGATCAGAAGTTTTTGAAGCCGGAGACGAATGATCCAATGTGCTCAGGAACCCGGGCGCGCCACCATAGGGCGCACCCAGAATCGCCTGCTCAGTCCGCTCATATGTATGATATACATTCTGAAGCGCAGACCGCATACCATTCATACTGTGTCCACACGCCGATATCTGCCCGGTAATCCGGTTCAGACGGTTCTTCAGACCGGCAGCCGCCGCAATTTGAAATCCCAAAGAATCACCGATTTTCTGCGTTTCATTTTCAAGCGTCTGCAAATCTCCGACCAGTTTTGCTTCAGCGTCGATAACCGTTTGGACATGATTCGCTTTTATCGAAAATTGTGCCATCTCTTTTACCGTATCCAATCCATTTATATATTATCTGACCGTGCACAAGCCGGCGCGCCTGCCTATAAGCAGATATCTTATGAAATAACATCCCCTGCCAGGCTGCTTCCGATTTCAATATTGGCATTCTCCGCGGTGATATACTGCTGCGCCATCTCGTTCAGATCTTTGACATGCTCCTGTATCATGCGATACATTTTGTCCATATCATCCTGCAGCTGATGAAACTTGGTATTGTATGTAGTCGCCGCCTCGCCTTCCCATACAGACCGCAGGCTGTCAATGATAGAAACCATATTGTCCGTCAGGGACTTCACCTGATTTCCCGTTCCGTTGAACTCGTCCGCCGTACTGATCAGTTTCTGGGGATCCACTTTAATGATGCCATCCATAATTCCTCTCTCCTTTTCTTATCAAATAGTTAAATACCGGTTGCGATCAATAGGTTCTGCTCTGGGCTGTAGACACATTCTGCGTCTCGGCCATATCGTACTTTGCAGCGATATTTTCCAATGCCACGCAATACTGCTCGATCAGATTGTAGAAATTGTCCATCTGCGCCTTGTCGTTCTTGAACGCCGTGTCAAAGGCATTTCTCGCGGACCCCTCCCACATACTGATCAGCGCGCCTTCCTGCGTCTCCAGATTGCCCGCCTGCGTCTTGAACTGCGCGTTAAGCTCGCGAAGCTCCGACGACTTTGCTTTTAACTCCGATGATGTTACCTGAAAAGCTGCCATGTTTCTTCCTCCTTTGAAATTGTATGATAAATATTTATAAAAATATTATCCTCAGTATTTTCTCTCCTGCGCTATCACCAGCGCAGCCATCTCCGCGTCGTACATACGCTTCGCTATCGTTCTGATTTCCGATGCCACGGCATACAGAGACTTGGCGGTTCCGTTCATTTTGTCCTGCAGTGAACTGCCCTTGGACAAATACAGCTCCGCATTTTCACCTTTCCAGCCAACCGAGAGATTCTGCATGATATCTCCAAACTCCGCAGTTGACAGCTTACTTAATTTTTCCGCTATGGCATCAATCTTATCCGCCTGCCCCAGCGCCTTCTTGAAATCAAACTCAATCTGTTCCCGTGTCGCCATACTCTTCTCCTAACTGATAATGTCTCCCGGCAGTTCCGCCGCCATAGACTGCACCGCCGCCTCCGCTGTCTCGTAAGTCTGCGCCATCGACATCAGATCCTGCGGATGTTCTTTCAGCCGGCGCATCATATCGTCAATCTGCGGCTTCTGCTCCTGATAGATCTTTCTGTGAAGTTCGCCCGCCTCACCGATCCAATAATAAGAAGTCCTGCCGACGATAGCCTCCATCTGTTCAAAGCACTCCGCCATCTTCTGAATACTGGCCGAGACAGTTTCCGCTTTGCTGTTGAGCACCGCCGGATTCACCTTGATCTGCACTTCCCCCAAAATCGCCACGATATCTCCTCCTATACACTGATTGCCGAAACAATACCATGAACTTCATTCTCGCAGATATTGTACTGATCCCTCGCATACTCCATGCTCCCTATCAGCGACGCCACCGTGCTGCACATACTTTTGGCATTCTCATAGTCATTGCCAAACTGCCGGACAAACTCGGCATTTGCCGGTCCGTCCCACATCGTGTCCAGCTCGACCACCTGGCTGAACATTTCTTCCAGCTGCGTTTTCGTCTCCGCAAGCACAGATCGCAGTCCGTCTATATCGCTCGCCAGCGTAGACGTATTGATCCCGATTTCTCTAAACGCCATCCCATGTCACTTCCCTTCTATATACCGTCTAATATATCCGCTATGGCGGAGAACCGATTCATCCCTGTCTCTCGCTGCGCATATGTGACAACACTCTGTTCTGCATTGCCGCAGACTCTGTTCTCACAGCTCATATAGTACAATAACGCTTTGTTCAATGCCTGCGCCATCTGCCTCAGGATCATATCCTCGGTATCCAGCTGCACACGCAGATGTTCCAGCTTCGTAACCGCTTCACCCATAGCGGAAAGACTCTTCAGTTCACTGATCGCCCCGTCCAGTTCCATTCCCTGTGCAGACAATTCCGATGTCTCCCTCTCCATACGGTTACATTCCTGAACCATCTGCTCCGCCATCACGTTAAACATTGGTCACTCCATCTATACCATAATCAGACTGTTTCCATTATGAATTCCCTCGGCCGCCAGAGACAAATTCTTCCTTAAGATTCGTTTATCTTCTCTGGTACACAACATTAAATCCTCTATTCTGCCCACAATTTTGCAATGTTCCTTCTGTCCGATCAGCTCGCCGATCTCCTCTATGATCGCACTGATCTTTTCCTCTTCATCCAGCTGAAAATCATAAACATTGCCAACTGCCGGCACATACACGTCAACCAGTATCATGCCTGTTACTCCTCCAGATCTCCGTAATCCTCCTCATAATTTTCGAGGAAAGAAATCGGGGAATAGTCCGTAATTTCATTGTCCTCTATATACAGAGTCGTCAAATTGGTCAGATTTCCCAGCGGGCTGATATCCTGAATACGATTGCCGTCCAGATCCAGCACCTTGAGTCCGCGCAGCCCGCTCAGAGCGCTGATATCATCAATGCTGTTCCCGGCCGCCGTCAGTTCCTTCAAAGCCGTCAGATCGCTCAGCGCCGAGATATCGCTGACCTGGTTGTCATCCAGATACAGATACTCCAGTCCGCTCAGATTCTGCAAGGCTCCGATATCCTCGATCTCATTGTCGCTCAGCATTGCCACCTTCAGGTCGCCCATGCCGGCAAGAGCGCTGATATCACTGATATCGTTCGCGTACAGATTCAATATCTCCATATGGGACATGCCCGCAAGCGCGCTGATATCCGTGATTCCTATATCGGACAGATACAGCTCACGCAGGTTCGTCAAATCATCCAATATGCCGACGTCTCCGGCTGCAAATAGTTCACCGCAGTCATTCAGATTCAGATACTCCAGATTCTTCATATCTGCCAAATACTCCGCTCCGGCAATGCTGTGTCCGGCCAGTCCGAGATGCTCCAGACCCGTCAAGCCGCCGATATCGCCGATATCCCAGGATTCCTCATCCGAGCCGCTGTAGGAACCGAGTTCCAGATATTTTAACCCCGTCATGTCCTGCAGCGGAGCAATCTCGACAATATGGTTTTCTCCCAGATCCAGATATTCCAGATCAGACAGACCGCTCAGATCCTCAATATCGCTGATATCATTATCCTGTAATTCCAAGTGCGTCAGGCCGCTCAGCTCACTGAGAATATACAATTCGTCTCCGATCCCGAAACCGTTCATGCGCAGCGCCTGAAGCTCCGGCAGTTCTTCCAGCGCGCTGAGATCGTCATAATTTGCAATGTCATTGCCCGACAGATCCAGCTCGCGCAGATGGTCAAAACCTTCCAGCGGGCTGATATCGCCCAGAGGATTGTCCCGCAGTTCCAGCACTTCCAGACCGGTCAATCCGCTGATCAAAGACAGATCGTCCATATTGGTGTTGTTCAGGCGAAGTACCTTGAGCCCTGACAGATCCTCCAGCGCACTCAGGTTCTCTATCATATGAATATCATTGCCAGACAGATCCAGTTCTCTTAAATTCGGCATACTGGAGACGCCGCTGATATCTGTCAGATAGTCGTCGGTAACTTCCAAAATCTCCAGATCAGCCCGCTCGGTGTCCGCGCCGATGGCGCCCATTCCCATGTGATTCAGTCTGAGCACTTTCACGTCGGGAATTTGTCCCGTCTGTACCTGCAGACTGTCTAATTTCAGTTCCTCCAGGCTCTCCATATCACACAGCGGCGTGAGATCACTGATAGCCAGGCCGCTCAGTTCCAGCTTCTCAAGCTGTCCCAGACCGCTCAGCGCATCGACGTCCAACGGCTGGCCGTATTCATCCGCGTTTTCTCTGATGACCAGTTCCTTTAAGCCTGTAAAATACTGCAGATCCTCCAGCGTTCCTATCCTGTTCGCGCCGCTCGATTCATCATCGCCAAAGTCGCTGTCCCATTCCAGTTCCGGCGAAGACTCTATGCGGCCGTTGACGATACAGAGCGATTCCATACCGCTCACCTCGCTCATTGAGACAGCCTCGCCTTCCTCCTTGCCCAGGTATGTCTGAACCATACTTTCAAGCGCGGGATCCTGCCACTCTATTGCGGTATCGTTCATCAGGTCGTTCACATCGACGTCCTCGACAGGCGCCACATCCATATCGATATCGGGATTCTCTTCCAGCTCCACATCATCGCTTTCCCCCGAGAGCTCCGCCACATCGATGTCAATATCCGGATTCTCCGGTAATATGAGCAGATAAGTGGACCTGATATACAGGGCGACGGCCACTCCGATGATGATGACTGCCAGGCCGATTCCTCCGCCGATCAGAACGGGCTTTTTACTGAAAAAGGCTTTCGGTCCGGAGGATTTCTTCGCGGGCGGCGTCTGTTCCTGCCCGGTCGCCTGCTGCTCCTTTGCGGCAGCGCTCTCCGCCTGTACGGCGCTCTGCGCCTGCTGCGGATTTGTTCTGTTGTTCTCCGTCTCGTTGATGATAAGCGTCTTATCTTCCGACTCGTTCATTTCTGTTCTCCTCTCTTCTATCTGTTCTAATGCGGCGCGCATCTGCGATGCGTCCGTGAAACGCTCTTTCGGATCAAACGCGCATGCCCGGCCGATCACGTCGTTCATGGCATCACTGACTCCCGCCAGACGCGGGAATTTCTCTCCGTCCAGCCTTCTTCGCTGCGCATTCTCCTTATCGCTGAAGGTGATGGCCTGCGGAGCCGGCGGCATGAACGGCGCCCTGTTATCATTTAAAAGTCTGTAGAGCACAACACCCAGCGAATAGATATCCACCGTGGAATCATACTGCTCTCCTCTGTATATTTCCGGCGCCATATAACTGACAGTGCCCTTTTTGGACAAGCCCGACATTGTCTTCTCCACCGTTCTCGCAACACCGAAATCGCCCAGCTTGTAATCGCCCAATTCCGATACGAATATATTCTCAGGTTTGATATCCCTGTGAATCACATGATATCTCCGGCACAGTTCCAGCGCTCTGCATATATCGGTTCCCACCTTGCATACTTCTCTTTCGCTCAGGCGGCGGCCTTTGAGATACTCTGTCATCGGAGTCAGGAGTTCCATTCTGATCAGAATCTCCCAGCCGACCCCCTCATCTTTCTGCAGCACCTTATGATCTTCATAGGCAACGATATTGGTATTGCCTTTCAGCTTTTCCATCAGAGAAAACTCTTCTACAAATTCCTCGACAATTCCATGAAAATAGTTTGTCGCGCCGGCCTCGTCCATGCCTTCCGACAAAAGTTCATCCACTTCCCCCTTGTCCGAGGGGATGGTGACAACCTTGAGCGCCGCCTTGTATACCCTGCCCATGTCATTGCGCTGGATTTCATATACTTTTCCAAACGAGCCCTCGCCCAACTCCCGTATAATATGCCATTCCGGCCATATATTTTCCAAAGCTGTCATGCTGTTCCTCCTCAAATCCGCACGTCCATCGATATCACTGTAATATAACATCGCGGCAATGTTCCGATTATCTGACAGACTACCTGTCTATCGGGACAAAATGCACTTTTTCCTCACTGCACATATACCAGCACCGCCGTGATATTGTCCCTGCCTCCCCTCTGCAGCGCCGCTTCCACCAGCCGTGTCACTCCCGTTTCCGGCCGGCCGCACCCGGATATAACCGCCGCCATATCAGCATCTGTAAGCATATCGCTGAGCCCGTCGCTACACAGGAGGAAGACGTCTCCCCTCTCTGGCAAAACTGCCTCACTCACAAACGGTTCGATCACCAGCTCCTCCGGGAAAAGTCCGATATGCTGTGTCAGATAATGCCATTGCCTGCTGCCGCGCGCTTCCTCCTCCGTCATCACACCGTTCCGGATCTGCCATTGCGCCTCCGTGTGGTCTACCGACAACTGCTTCAGGCAGCCGTCCCTGTATAAATACCCTCTGCTGTCCCCCACGTTGCAGCAGACCGCTCTGTTGTCCGCGAAATATACGCCGACAAAGGTTGTGCCGATCCGCTTCCTGCCGTTATCTATCCTCAATCTGCAGACCGCCTCATTTACTCTCGAAAGCTGCCTGCATATACGTTCCCTGAGCGGCTCTCCACGCAAAGCCTTCAGACATCTGACCGCCTTGAGCGAAGCCAATTCTCCCAGCGCCTCGCCGCCCATACCGTCGCAGACGGCGGCCAGCGCTTTATTCGCCCCTGCCCTTTTTCTGTCAGTCTGCATATTTCGGTTTATATCTCTGCGGTATCGGCCAAACAGATAATAATTGTCTTCATTGCTCTGCCGTACCCTGCCGACGTGTGTACAGGCGGCGGCAGACAGGCGGTATTTTTTTGTTGTTATCTGATTTTTTCTCATTGCCATCCGTCAACCCTGATATAGACAGGCATCATAGGAAATAGCCCATATAATCCCATCACGCAGTCCGATTACGATCCGAAAAGTGTCAACATCGTTCTCCTTCACGGGCACTTCACAATTGATCGTCATGTCATTCCAACTGCCAGACTCCAAATAGCGGATGATTACTTCGCCACTGTCATCTGTTATTGTATAGAGCGCATTATTATCATCTCCCCTTTTTTCCACATCCGGAAAGCTTTTAATCAGATCGGCGCCCACCACTTCACACCACTGCTCATAAGTATCGCCTATCGATATGGGCACTTCACACCAGGTTCCTCCGGCTCCGAGATCATAATCTCCATAATCTACTTCTTTGTCTGCATGTATACCGACCAATCTTCTGTAATCCTCCGGACTGTAGGACTCCTCCGAATAACAAACCAGATAACGCCCAGTATCGTATTCGCAACGTTTCTTTACGACTGCTTCCGGATTGACATTCACCTTAACGGGGCCGTCGGAATTATCGCCGGAATACCCGGAGGCTGCCACGATCTCTTCAAAGTGCGGTTCCATCAGATCATATCCCAGAATTTTGATATCTCTTATATCAAGCTTCGGAATGTCCGCCAGCAGTTTCTCCCGCTCCTTCGCGGTCTGCAATTCTTCAATCTCATCCAGATATGCCTGAAAGTCCACGCCGGGCACTTTATCCCGATACTTCTCAATCAGGGCTTTTGCCTCGTCATAGCGCTCCTCTGCGATGAGCTGTTCAATATAGTCTGTCAGGCAGTCTCCGACAGTTCCCAGGATCTGCTCATCCCCTGTCTTCTCATATCCGGTCACTAAAGTCTCGATTGCCTTCTCCGTATCGCCCATGCCCTCATAGGCCTGCGCCTTGCCCAGGTATGCATCCACACTCATCGGATCGATAGCGATAACCTGATCGAACTCTACGATTGCCTGCTCGTAGTTCTGCTCTTCCAAGTAGCGGGCACCCAGATCCAAGTGTCTGCTCATGCGGTTAGACGGCGCATTGTAAACGCTGACACCGATCAGGACTGCAATCAGTACCACGGCGGCGATGATGATTCCCATGAATCTGCCGCGCTTTCTGCCGTTGTTGCCGTCTGATGTTGTACTTGTGGGCTTTTCCATAGATTTCTGTTCTTTACTCATGCTTCTGTTCTCCTTGTTCCTTTGGCTTTATGTGATTAATACTTTCATCATCCTGCACAATACTATATATTGTAGTTGTTATCACGCATCGACTTTCTTACATCTATATCTTGAAGAATCGTCAGCAAGAGGATTTACTTTTTCTCATTTATGAGTATTCCGCCCTCGATATCAGTCTGACTTTCCTGAGTCTCCGCTCTCCCCGCAAGCTGATATCTCATCTGCGCAGAGACCGACATTTAACGGTTGCAAAAATCGCCGCGGGAGTATATCATATCAGTAAAGAGACTTTTCCTGCACAGATTATCGTTACAAGCGAGCTCTCACCAGAAGACTGTCTGTATCTGCGCTGTCTCACCGACAGACTGGCGGAGACAGGGCTAGCCGATCGGCTCGCAGACGATTACAGGCTGCATCAGGAACAGGAAGTTTACATCCGCTATCTGCACCAGTTGACCCAGGCCAACACGAAAACGAAAGGAGAATCGCTCATGGTTTGTGAAGGTTTATTAAATCTGTTCGGCACCAGTTCTGAGGAGATCATCGAACGCACCAGACAGGAAGACAGTGAATACTATCTGCCGAAAATTGAAGAACTTTCGTCTCAGAACGCCTATCTGAAATCCCTGCTGCAACAGCATAACATCCCTTTTGATTCGGATGCCGGAACGCCTGCGGACTAAGTCTTTGTCCGCATAGCCTATCCGGATATCATCTGTATTCTCTGTCCAGTTCTTCCCTGATCCGTTTACCCGCAGTATTGCGGTAAATAATTGATGCGATAAAAAGCGCTGCTGAAACCGCGATCAGGGCGATTCCTGCGCTTACTATGAATGTACCGTTCATTTTGCGAATCCTTTCTTCTCATATTCTGATCATGCGCTTTTTCTGTCAAAGCTTAGTATCAAAAAGATAATAAACATATTGGAGCGTGCCGTCCAAAAAGCAAGCTGATATCACAAAGTGGTTTATATTCTCGCTTTTTACACTAATTGCTAAAGATGCTTCCATATCGTAATCATACCAGTATGAATTTGTATCACCGCCACTAGAATGTATAATTGTTTCATACGATTTTTCAAAATAACTGATAAGCGGTCCCTCCCCTTCATCCGACGGCACGATATAAAGCTGTTCTATATAAGTTGTATTAGCCCCTTCTTCCGTTCCGTTTTCCGTAGTTTCAACAGCAAGACGTGATTCCTTGATCAAATCAACCCCTGTTTTTTCACACCATTTCTCATAACTATCTCCCAGAGCAATCGGCAATTCGCACCAATCCTCAACCAAATGGTATAATTCTGGAACTTCTCCATTCACCTTACTTAAACCCAAATAGAAATCATTGTATACAAGAGTACTCATAGAACCATGCGCAACAGGAACCACTAATAATAAATCAGCCATCAATTTTCCCTCTATTTCTACCTTGCTCGCATCCACATATCCCTTATCTCCCACAGACGTCATCCCATATGGATACCCCAAAGCCGCCAGCACTTCATCAAAATGTGGTTCCAACAGGTCATATCCTGCTATAGTAATATCCTCAAGATCAAACGCCGGCACATTTGCCAGCAGTTCTTCCATTTCCGCCTCTGTCTTCAATTCTTCAATCTCATCCAGATATGCCTGAAAATCTACGCCGGATACTTTATCCCGATACTTCTCAATCATGGCTTTTGCCTCGTCATAGCGCTCCTCTACAATGAACTGCTCAATATAGTCTGTCAGGCATTCTCCGACAGCCTCCTGCACCCGTTCGTTCTCTCCATCCAATTCCAACAGTTTGTCATAAACCGCAAGCGCACTGTCATAATCCGCCGCCTGCACATAGCCTACCGCCTGTTTTAGATAGGTATCCACAAGCTGCGTCTTGAGCTGCTCATCCCCTGTCTTCTCATATCCGGCTGCCAAAGTCTCGATTGCCTTCTCTGTATCGCCCATACCTTCATACGCCTGCGCCTTGCCCAGATATGCATCCACACTCATCGGATCGATTGCGATAACCTGATCGAACTCTACAACCGCTTGCTCGTAGTTCTGCTCTTCCAGATAGCGTGCGCCCAGATCCAGGTGTCTGTTCATGCGATTAGCCGGCGTATTATAAACGCCGACACCGATCAGAACCGCAACCAGTACCGCGACGGCGATGATGATTCCCATGAATCTGCCGCACTTTCTGCCGTTGCTGCCGTCTGGTGTTGTACTTGTGGGCTTTTCCATAGATTTCTGTTCTTCACTCATGCTTCTGTTCTCCTCGTTCCTTTGGCTTTATGTGATTAATACTTTCATCATCCTGCACAATACTATATATTGTAGTTGTTATCACGCATCGACTTTCTTACATCTATATCTTGAAGAATCCGAGATGTGAGGCTCTACTTTTTCTCATTTATTTCTACACTTCACAGCCGACAAAAGCCTTGCCTGAACCGATGCGATATGTTATATAAACTACAATGAGTTTTTATAAAGACAATTAAATTCTTCTTCGCCAATACACCGGCACACAACACTGATCGGATTGATCTATCAGTCTTTCATCTGTCCCAGCGGACATCTCACAGCCGCACGGCTGCTCTCACGAAAGGTATCTGTCTATGTCTTTAAAATCTGCAAAATCTACTTCTGCCACCATATCAATAAAGCAGCCCCAAACATCGGAATCTGATATTCCATCTACATCAGGCACGCCGCCGAAAACGCATTGTTCGTCAAAGTCTGAGACAGATAAACGCCACAGGCTTCCCCGTGTCAACTGGCATGAGGCCGCCGTCTGCGCTCTGCAGATTGATCTGCGTGATTATGACAATCTCCTAGAATACATGACAGAGTATGTTCTTGGCAAAAACGGTCTCCGCATCGACCTGCTAGTCATCAAAAAACTGACGGATCAAGTCATCTCCAAAGATATCGCCCGCCTCTTCCGTTCCTTCAACCTTTTCGAGATCAAGGGGCTTGGTTCTTCCATCACTACCGACGCCTACTATAAGACCATCGGCTACGCCGGACTGCTCATCGACCAGAGCGGCGGCCGCAATGAGTATTCCGCCCTCGATATCAGTCTGACTTTCCTGAGTCTCCGCTCTCCCCGCAAGCTGATATCGCATCTGCGCAGAGAACGGCATTTAACGGTTGCAAAAATCGCCGCGGGAGTATATCATATCAGTAAAGAGACTTTTCCTGCACAGATTATCGTTACAAGCGAGCTCTCACCAGAAGACTGTCTGTATCTGCGCTGTCTCACCGACAGACTGGCGGAGACAGGGCTAGCCGATCGGCTCGCAGACGATTACAGGCTGCATCAGGAACAGGAAGTTTACATCCGCTATCTGCACCAGTTGACCCAGGCCAACACGAAAACGAAAGGAGAATCGCTCATGGTTTGTGAAGGTTTATTAAATCTGTTCGGTACCAGTTCTGAGGAGATCATCGAACGCACCAGACAGGAAGCCAGTGAATACTATCTGCCGAAAATTGAAGAACTTTCGTCTCAGAACGCTTATCTGAAATCCCTGCTGCTGCAGCATAACATCCCTTTTGATTCGGATGCCGGAACGCCTGCGGACTAAGTCTTTGTCCGCATAGCCTATCCGGATGTCATCTGTATTCTCTGTCCGGTTCTTCCCTGATCCGTCTGCCTGCGGGCACGCCATCTCACAACTCCCACCCGCCGTCTTTAAGCTCCTGAATCATATTGTCGAGCATCTGCATCTCCATGTCCTGCGCCTCATCGTCATACAGTTCCTTCGCCTTCCCGTAATATTCAAACGTCTTCTGATAATTTCTGTCCGCGTTCTCCAGAGTCTGCTGTCTGTCCGCATCGAGGAATGCCAACCGCTTGTATGTCTCATAGCGCTCCGGGTAGTCTTTCGCCATGTCAAGAAGCGTCTGTTCCGCCTCATCGAATCGTCCCAGATCTTCATACAGGATCGCGATATTCTGCTGCAGCTGATAGGTCACATAGCCTCCGTCACGCACTTGCTCAAACAGCGCCAGCGCTTTCTCATAACAAGCGTCGGCATCCGCCGCGCTGCCCTGCGCTTTTCTGGTATAGGCATCCGCCAGGTACTCCGTCATAGCCAGCGCATCCACCTGATCAAACTGCCCGACATACTGTTCCAACAGGGCAATCTCATCGTCCACGGTATCGTCGCCCATATCGCGGTAAACGTCCGTCAGAAGCAGAATCGCACGTTTTTTCAGGCTCCGGTCGTCTGTCAGGCTGATCGTGCGATTCAGACAGTCAACCGCCTCCGTATATTGTCCCTGCACATGGGCGATCTCTCCCTGCGCCATGCAGATGGAATCCTCCGTAATCCCCAGCGCAATGCCTTTCTCTAACTGTGCCCCGGCCTCTTCAACCCGCCCGAGCTTCGCCAGCGCTATGGCGTAATCTCTGTAGTACAGCCCGTTTCCGTCATATAACTGCAGCGCCTGCGCCATATATTTCCCGGCATTGCTGTAGTCCTCCGTCTCATAGTACGCATTCCCGACCAGATAGCAGAGATTGGCGAAGCGTTCCCTCTCGCTTTCCGTATCCTGCCCGAAGGGGACAGTGTTTATATAAAACTCTCCCTGCCGGATACATTCCTCATAATCGTTTTGCAGATAGAGCATATGGACTTCCTCTTCGTAGGCCTCCGTTCTTGATTCATCCATCTCCTTTGCCTGTGCCAGACAGAGTACCGCCGCGTCATAATCGGAGCTGCTCATGGCCGCCTGCGCCTGACTGATCAGGGCGTAGTAAAGGCTGTCTTTCTCCACACGCATTCTGTAGAGCCCCAGGAAAATCAGCAGAATCCCACACGCCAGAGCGGCGGTTCCCGCCGCCTGTATCGCGGTCTGCTTTCTGCGCATGGCGATATAACGCCTGTCCAGCTTATGGCAGCTGCGGACAGCCTTCAGGTATTCCGCCCCGTCGGCGTACCGCTTCTCCGGAGAGAACGCCGTCATCTTCTCCAGAATCAACGCGAACCCTTCGCTGACCTGAATATTCATCTGACTGACCGGTATTCTCTGCTCAAAATCCGCAGCGGGTTCGACTCCCGTCAACAGATAATAGAGCGTCATACCCAGACTGTAGATATCGGAGCGGGCATTGATGCCCTTGCCGAAAGACTGCTCATACTCTGTCGCCGGGCGCTTTCCGTCCTGCGCCGGTGCGCCCGACACTCGTGCCGCCGTATTATCGCTGTCCTTCTCCCACAGAAGCTGGGTCTTATCATCAGCGTCCTGCACTGCCAAAAGTTCCGTCGTCTCATCGGCTTCGCCGCCGTGCAGCAGCTCCGTCCGGTCGTCCTGCTGCTCTCCGGAATCCTGGCGGGGAATATTGTTCGACCGCCGTATGGTATAGTTCTTTGTAACCTGCGCGTATACGGCGCTGTCCCGATACTGTTCCGGCGGAGAGAAACCTGCGCTGATCCCAACCGCGGATTCCATATCTTCACCGATTGCGAGTGAAATATTGAAATCGATCAGACACACATCGCCGTCCTGTGTCAGCATGATATTCGCAGGTTTGATATCGCTGTGTATGACAGGCGGATTCTGCCCGTGCAGATAAGCTAACGCCTCCCCCAGCTGCTCCGCCCATTTGAGAACCTGTTTCTGGGAAAACCGGCCGTGTCTTTTGACGGCGTCTTCCAGATTTTCTCCCTGAATATAATCAATCACTGTGTACACGCCGTCCGGTGTCTCAACAAAGTCGTAGACATGCGGGAGATACGGGTGCTTGAGTTTTTTCAGGATATCCGCCTCCTGGCGCAGATCGATCCTGCCGATCACTTCATCCTTGATCTTCTTGACTACCACATCCGTCTGCAGTCTCAGGTGTCTTGCACGGTAGACGATACCGCCGCCTCCGGCGCCGATCTGCTCGATGATTTCATATGTGCCGCCCAGGATCGTTCCCTTTTTTTCCATGTCCTCTCCTCTTTTTCCGCTTTTGTTTTCCGATCACCTCATATACCGATCCGCCCCGTATGCCTGTCAGGACACGGTATCTGAAAAAACAGCCGACAAATCCCTGCGCAGCAGCTCCGGTATTCTGTGGGAAAGACAGGATTCGATATGTCTGCCGTCCCGATCCGTCACGGCGCAGTAATCATATAAACCGTCCCGGATGAGCAGATATTGTCTGACGCACTGCTTATCCTCCACAGATACCCATTTCAGCCTGTCTGTGACGGCGTCCTCTCTGATCATATCCGGCAGAATACCGCCTGCTCCATCACAGCCGCCGCCCATCGGTTCTCCCGGCGCGACGTCCGATCCGCCGGCCAGTTCATCCGGCCAAAACCCGCATTCACATATCATTTCCGGCAGCGCTTCCATCCGGCAGGCCGACACTCTGTTGATCACTCCGTCCGCGCCCTGCGCTGACACGAAAACCGCGCACTTTCCAAGATAAATGCATCTGGAAGGGTGATCTCTTCTCTCACTGCTGTATATCAGGACATTCTCCGCCTCCGTGATGATTTCCAGCATGGCGTCGAGATCCGGCTCTATGATGATCCGCTTCCTGTCGGATTCATTCCCCTCCTCTTCCCGAAATGTCAGAAGCCCTCTCTTGCTCAGGGCAAACAAGGTCTCATATACGTCCTCCGTTTTCGGGTGTCGTACCTGCTTCATCCGGAAACCATACAGCTCGTCCATACCCTTCATGGACAAAAGCACCGCCAGCTCCAGATCCTTCAAATAATATGCCTTATCGACGTTCATCATTGCTGTTTTCCCATTCCCTTCAGCTGCGCCTTATAACTTCTGGAGAGCGGCACGTCAAAGCCGTCGCACAGATAGATAATATTTTGGGATAATACAATCTTTCTGATCTTTCTGACATTCACGATAAATCCTCTGTGACAGCGTGCAAAAAAATCCGGCAGTTCTTCGGCCAGCTTATCGATAGACGAATAAAAGCCGTACTCTTCTTTTCCCAGACATACGTATATTTTTTTTGCGCGCGCTTCAAAAAAATAGATCTGTTCATACGGGACGCTGATGGTTCCCTCCCGCGTCTCTATCACATAAGACTTGAGATTTCCCTGTTTTTCTCTGTCCGCATATTCTATATAGTCTTCCAGGAAATCATACAGACTCTCTCTGACCTGCCGCTTCGTCCATGGCTTCAGCAGCAATGCGTCGACGCGGAGCGCCGGACGGATATACTCCATGGGCGATATGGACGCGTCCGCCAGTACCAGCAGACGCATCTGCGGGTAAAGCCGCCTAAGCTGCGGCAGAAACTGCAGGGAATCCCTGTCGCAGATGTCATATATCATCATATGGACAAGCGGTTTCTCCACAAGGAACCGGCGCATCTGCTCCAGAGAGCAGACGCTTTTGATCTCCCAAAAATCCTCACTGATTTTTGCGATGATATCTCTCGCCGTCTCTATGATCCCTGTACTATCCGGTTTTTCCCTGGTGTATACTAATACGGATACCATCGCGCTACACTGAGTGATACTCCCCTCCCTGACTTCTGACTAACGGTACGACAACTTTGCGCACATCTTCTTCATCATTGGCCGGCAGCATCCCGATGCCGGGCTTCTGCAATTTCGTCTGCTCCGTATACGGAACATAATCAAAATTCATGATTCTCTGCCCCGCCACATTGCCGCCAAAATGTATGCCCGTCTTGTATTTGACGAAATAGTCAAACAGCTTTGTCCCGGCTACTTTGGTCACATCCTCCTGGTCATAGCAGGCCGCCCAATATATATTATGTAAACTTCCCTTGTCTAAAATATTTTCTACAAAAGCCTTCATGTCGGGCACGTCCTTCGGGTGCTGCACATGGACGACAAAATCCGCAAGATCCGCAACAAAAATGAATTTTGCCGGATAACCGCACATATCCGCATAGATCTCGGCGTCCGACAACCCAGCCTGTATATCCGCCTTCTTCCTGCCGTTGCGCTCTTTAAAATCCGGAAGCAGCGCTGTGAAAAAGTCAAACAGCTTGGCGTCATCGTCGATCAGTTTCAGGTTTTCCTGTTCTGTCAAGGCCAGGAGTTCGCCTCCGAAATCGATGACGACGCTCTCTATTCCGCGCAGTACCGCAGACTTGATCATAACCTTGAGCATATTGGTCTTGCCGCTTCTGGCCTTACCCGCGATGAGATAGCAGTACAGTCTGCTCAGATCAACGCTGTATACCGCCGCATTCTGCATATTATAACCAACCGGCAGATGCCTGTCGTCCCGGTACGCTTTGACGGTGTCTTCCAACTGCGCGAAATCGCTCCAGACCGGCTTCTCCGGAATAACAGGTATCTCTCTCGCACATTCCTTGCCCCATTTCTGCAGCATAACCGACGCCAGAGCTTCTATCTGCTCCATGCGCTTGAAATCGTCCTCGGCCTCAAACGCAAGGGCCGTCTGAAATTCCAGAATCTGTTCGCCCACCTTCGCCAGACCGCGTCCCTTCACATTGACTTCCGGCAGCGTATCGATGTGCATGGTGCGCAGGACTTCCGCATATTGAAATCTGTCGTTCATCTCCAGGCAGATCACGGTTCTGAGATTATCCGCGATCCTGGCCGGAATTTCCAGCGCTCCAAAACCGCCGGCTGTCATCATGAGAAAAATCCCGTAGCTGACGCCGTCTTTTGAGATCTGCAGAATAATATCCTCATAGACGTTGTTTGTCTTATTCTTAAAATTCGAATAATTGTCTATCACCAGCACCACAGCCGGCAGCACCTTGCCGTTGGCCCGCACGTACTGGCTGTAATTGCCGCCCTTAAACATCTGCTTGCGCTCTTCGAGCACAGTCCCCAGCATGTGAAAGAATTTGGCAAGTTTGTCGTTGTCGTTCTCGTACATCACACCGCCGACATGAGGCATCCGTTCAAAGGCCGACAGCATTTTGGCGCTGAAATCTATCGCATAAATATTGACGTCCTCCGGCGTATACCTGCTGACAAGCGCATAGACAAAGGTCTGCAGGAAGGTGCTCTTTCCGCTCGCCACCGTTCCGATAACCGCGTGATGTCCGTTGCCGGAAAGGCTGACTGTCAGAGTATCCTGCGCCTGGTTCACCGGTTCGTCATACATGCCGATCGGAACTTCCAGATTCCAGTCGCTGCCGTTATCATGCCAGCTTTCGCCGTCAAAGCATGCGGTCTTCGCGTCATCCAGAAGCGCTTCCCAATATAACTCTGTCGGCAGAACAGGCAGCCACAGCCTGATATTGTGCACATATCCGTTCTTCTCGGCCACCTCCGCCAGATATGAAACCACAGCGTCCAGCTGTGTCTTCTGCTTCTTTTCAGGCAGTTTGAGGCGCCTGCGGTCAGCATAGCGCTGTATCTGCTCCGCCAGACCCTCCCCGTCCTGCGCGGGTTCCTCCTGCGAGCGCACGCCCGCTATCGCCGTCAAAAGATCCTTTATCCGCAAAGCATTGTAATCGGTATAGGGATAGTCAATGCCCTGATCCTCCAGCACCCGGAACAGCTTTCCGATATATGTCTCCATCAGAGTCCCGTTGTTCAAAAGCGCTTCATATGTGACTTCCTCCCCGGCGCGCAGCGTCTCCGCGGCTTCAGCCAGCTCCGCGATCCACCTGTTCCTGACGGCCGCCATCTGCTTTATTTTCTGTCGGTTGCCAATCAGCGCCGCCTTGCCTGTCAGGGAAAGCATATGCGCGATGTCCGCTTTCATACTGCCCTTTTCGTCATCATATACGGCGCCGCTGAATCCCGACTGGAACAGCTCGAACAATTCGTCGTTGCCCACCTGCATATAGCAGCGGCCCGCCTGCGTGATATATGCGGCGTCGGGCCTGTGCAGCATATCATTGCTGTCCTGTCTGTCCTGCACGCGCAGGCACAGCCTGAATTTGGAATTGCTCCATATATTGTCGTCCACCGTCCCGCTCGGTTTCTGGGTCGCCAGGATCAAGTGTACGCCCAGACTTCTTCCCACCTGCGCAACGCTGATCAATTCACGCATGAAATCGGGCTCTTCCCGTTTCAGCTCCGCGAATTCATCAATGATGATAAACATGTGCGGCACGGGAATACTCGCCTCGTTATTCTTGTACAGTCTCGTGTACAGATTGATATTGTTCACGCCATGTTCGTTAAAGATGCGCTGCCTGCGCTTGTTCTCGCTCTTGATCGAAACCATCGCGCGCTTCACCTGATTGCCGGACAGATTGGAGATCTGCCCCAGCATATGCGGCAGACCGTCAAACAGATGCGCCATGCCTCCGCCTTTGTAGTCGATCAGGAAGAATCCCACATCGTATGGACTGTAATTGACCGCCAGCGACAAAATGTAAGTCTGCAGCGTCTCACTCTTGCCGGAACCGGTAGTACCCGCGATCAGGCCATGCGGTCCATGATATTTCTCGTGAATATCCAGATACCAGCCGGCGCCTCCCGCCTTCTGCCCGATCAGCGCTTTCATGCTGTCATAAGTGCGGTTCTTGCGCCATCTGTTTAACACGTCCAGATCTTCCAGCCGCTGTATGCCGTACATATCAAAAAAACTCAGGGAAGTCGGAATATCCCCGCCCGACTGTGTCTCGTGCACCCGGATATTGGCCAGATTTCTCGCCAGCGCTTCCAGCTGTCCGTTGGAGACACTGTCAAATTTGATCTTCTTCCGCTTGTCAATATCCTCCTCGATCCCGTATATGCCCTGAAAGCTCTCATCATTCTGAATAATATAATCGCACGCGTTGGGAAGATTCTCGTAACTGTCCGTCAGGAAAATCGTCGTGATATCCTGGTTGGTTTCCTGATTGATATACTTGGTGATCAGCTCTCCTTCCAGCAGTTCCGGATCGGATATAAATACGATAAACTGCGGGAGCGCAAGTCTGTCCTTCCTGGAAGACAGCGCGCTCTTATTCTCCTCCCTGTTTCTGAGGACCGTGGTAATCTCATACAGCACGTCTCTCGCCTCAACGGGATTCTGCGCGATGTATCTGCTCTTTTTGTTCTCCGCCCATACGTGCGGCAGCCATTTCAGATATACCCAGTCAGCCGCGTCTTCCTTGCTCTCGTCATAGATAAACGCCAGCTTGACATCCGTGTAGCAGTTGGACGCTGCGATCTGGGCGACCAGCGTATGCATGACGGCCGCCGCGCCTTTTTTCTTGGCTCCGCCGACAATACCGATCATTCTGTGCTCGCGCAGATCCACGCAGAGCGGCACGTTGTGCAGCTGCTGAAAGCTGTCGCGTATCATGGCGGGTTTTTCCGCCAGGGAATCGTTGATCAGCGTAAATCTTTCCTTCGGGATCGTGATATTGACCTGAAACGGCATATCTCCTATCCCCAGTCTGTGATTCAGGAAATCCTCGTGGCTGACGTTGCGGTTCCACAGAGACGGCGCCGACGCGTCGTAACGGCAGCATTCTTCCGCCGGCAGATACATGGCGTTAAGGTTTTGTATACTCTTTTCATATCTCTCTTTGATGCGGTTGGAGCAGGATACCAGATACTCCCCGTATGCGTCGAACCGGTGCAGTTCTTCCGCATGTTCTTTTTTCTTCTCCGCATTCAGGTTGACGATCGCCCATATCGTACTGATCACCGCCGACGATACGGCTGTGACGAGTCCCGTATACATAAAAGCGCTGCCGGAAGAACCGCTGGCCCTCGTACTGTAAATGGCTAACAGACAGCCCAGCAGCATCGGCAGTGCCATTGTCATGGAGGGACCGATCAGCATACCCAGCGGTTTCTTATCCGCATTTTTAGGCTGCGGCGGCGCTTCTATCTCAATCGTGTCATCCTCCAGCTTATAGATCTGCCGCGGCGAGCGATGATATGTAATCTTCTGATAACCTTCCTCCTCCGTCACCACGTCGGCGCCGGCGGCGTCCTCCGCGTACTGCTTTAATTTGTCATGATTTAAAGCCGTGTTGTCATTCTGCGCGTTGATCGCAATAATACCGCCCAAATAGACGATGTTCAGTCCGAACAAATTGATGCAGTCGCCGAACTCCAGCTGCCTGACTCCCGCGATGCGCCTGAAATTGACAAAAACGCCGTTGCTGCTTCTGTCCTCGATCACCGTCTGCGCGCCCTGCGCACGGATGAGCGCATGCACCCCCGATATCAGATTGCGGTTATTGTATACAATATCATTCTTCGCGTCACGGCCGATTGTGATCTCCGGCACATTCCGGATGTCATATTTCTGAAACACCTGAAAAGAACTGTCCGTCTCATCCACCATGACAGAAATCTGCTCTTTCCGCGCCAAAATGACGGTCAGCAGATCCCCGTCATGCAGATCCTCCCCATCGTACTTTTCCCGGCTTACGGTGTCTTGAATCTGATAATCCGAAGACGGCAGGAAGTGCCAGCAATGTTCGATGACTTCCATTTTCAGTTCCACATCTTGATCCAATGAAAAAATATCGTTATCCAGGAAAATTGAACTTTCAGAATTGTTTAGCGCCGGCAGCAGAAATTGCCGGAATGCGTTCTTACTGTGCACAGAAAGAATAATGCTCATGTCAAACCGATCCCCTCACCCTTCATAATTGTCGATCTTGTCTCACTTTTACAACCGATTTTAATACATTTTCATATTATTATCAAGTATATCGGTTGAAAAAATGAGACAAGCACGAACGGAGAAGATACATATGCCTAAGCCGCGCACACAAACTGGAGAAAAAAACTTAATCAGTAAACAGCTGATTCATCTGAGGACTGTTTATGGATTGTCTCAAAGAGATTTGGCATCGCAATTACAGCTGGCCGGATATGATATGGATAAAAATGTGATCACCAGAATCGAGACAAATAAAAGATATGTCACGGATATAGAGATCAAGGCGCTGTGCGAATTGTTCAGTATCACCTATGAAAATCTGCTGGACGGCTGACCCGGGGCCCGCCTTTTGACGCTTTCTTAACTCCAGGCTTCGCCGCACAAATCTTTCACTACTTCGCCCGCAATGATCAATCCCGCCACAGACGGCACAAAAGCCACGCTGCCCGGAATATCCCTTCGCTCTGTGCACTTATGCTTCGCCCCGGGCGGACAAATACAGTTCGTCCTGCAGCTGATAGACATATCTTCGAGCGGTCTGATCGGTTTTTCCTCGGAATATACAACCTTTAACTTCTTTACACCCCGTTTTTTCAATTCCCTCCGCATGACCTTGGCCAATGGACACATTTTGGTCTTATAGATGTCAGAAACCCTGAACTGGCTGCCATCCAGCTTGTTTCCGGCGCCCATGCAGCTGATAATAGGCACATTTTTCTCCTGCGCCTTTATCACAAGTTCAATTTTAGCAGTAACCGTGTCTACCGCGTCGACAATATAATCATACTCATGAAAAGGAAATTCATCCGCGTTTTCGGGCAGGAAGAAACACTTATGTACGATTACACGCGCATCCGGATTGATTTCCAATATCCGGTCTCTCATCACTTCCGCCTTGTATTGTCCCACGGTCTTTCGTGTGGCAATAATCTGCCGGTTCAGATTCGTCAGGCAGACCTTATCGTCATCAATCAAATCAAAGGCCCCGACTCCGCTTCGCACGAGAGCCTCACAGACATATCCCCCTACCCCTCCGATTCCAAAAACCGCGACTCTGGAACCGGCTAATTTCTCCATCGCTTCTTTGCCAAGCAATAATTCTGTTCTCGAAAACTGTGTCAACATCTATGCATCTCCTGATATCATAATATTGTTATTTCTTATATCGAAAACAGCGGATGCTGTACACCCGCATGTCATCTTTATTTCCTATCAAACTAATAGGCTTTATTATATATATGAGATAGATTTTTGTCAATTAGTTTTTTTGAATCAGGTCATAGTCAGTCAACCGAGAAAAGATCTCTGGTATAGACCTTATCGCCGGCCTTCTCCAGTTCCGCGTCCCGGCGATTGGCAAGGATCAAAGCGCACTCTGCGGCAAACTCAGCGAAATCATGTATCACTCTGCAGCCGAGGAACTCATCCGCCCGAAGCGTCGGCTCATAGATCACGACACGGACATTTTTGTCTTTCAATAACCCGATGATATCCTGCACCGCGGACTGGCGGAAATTGTCGGAACCGGTTTTCATAATCAACCGGTAGATACCCACCGTGGGCTCTGCCGTGTCTCCCAGTTTCTCCATCACCTGCCTTGTAATGAACTCTTTTCTCACCGCGTTGGATTCCACCACCGCCCGGATGATGCGGTTGGGTATCTGCCCGGCCATATAGTCTGCGAGCAGCTGCTTCGTGTCCTTGGGGAAGCAATATCCGCCGTAGCCGAACGAGGGATTATTGTATCCGGCTCCGATGCGCGGGTCAAGCTCTACGCCGCGGATAATCGCCGCCGCGTCAAGCCCCTGCATCTCCGCATACGTATCCAGTTCATTGAAGAACGCCACCCGCATGGCAAGACATGTATTGGCAAACAGTTTCACGGTCTCCGCCTCCGTGGGAGTCATAAGAAGATTTTCCACCGCTCCCTTCTTCGCTCCCTGCTTCAAAAGCTCCGTGAACCTTTCCGCATGCTTCCATGCGTCCGCATCTTCGCGATCCGCCCCGACAATAATCCTGGACGGGTACAGATTGTCATATAACGCCCGCCCCTCCCGCAGAAACTCCGGCGAAAAGAGAATATGCCTTGTCCCGAACTTTTCCTGCATCCTCCTTGTAAAGCCGATGGGGACTGTGGATTTGACCACGATATACGCCTCCGGGTTCACATCCAGCACCTGCCCGATCACAAACTCCACGGAGGAAGTGTTGAAATAATTCTTCTCCGGGTCGTAATCCGTCGGTGTGGAGACAATGACAAAATCCGCATCTTTATAGGCGGTCCTTCCGTCTGTCGTCGCTTTCAGGGAAAGTTTCCCGCCCGCCAGATATTCTTCAATCTCCTTATCCCGGATCGGCGACTGTCCCCTGTTGATCATATCCACCTTCTCAGGGATAATGTCTACCGCATAAACCATGTTGTGCCGCGCCAGCAAAACTGCCAGCGAAAGACCGACATAGCCTGTCCCAACAACTGTGATGTTCATTTCTGCCTGTTTCCTCCGCTACTATTCTTTAGATTCCGCTGCCAACACGCCTTCAAAATACCGGATCGTGGGCATAAGCCCGTCTTCGAGAGAGATTGTCGGCTTCCAGTTCAGCTCTTTCCTGGCCAGGTCGATAACCGGCTTTCGCTGCGTAGGATCATCCTGCGGCAGCGGCTTATGTACAATCTTTGACCTGGCGCCCGTCAGCTTCAGCACCAGTTCCGCCAACTCCAGCATAGTGAATTCCCCGGGATTCCCCAGATTCACCGGGCCGGTAAAACCCTCTCTGCTCTCCATCATGCGGATCAGCCCATCCACAAGATCGTCCACATAGCAGAAGCTTCTGGTCTGCTGTCCGTCTCCATAGATGGTGATGTCCTCGCCCCGCAGTGCCTGCACGATGAAGTTGGACACTACCCGCCCGTCATCCGGCCGCATCCGGGGACCGTACGTATTGAAAATACGCACGATTTTGATGTCCACGCCATCCTGCCTGTGATAATCGAAAAAGAGCGTCTCAGCCATCCGCTTCCCCTCATCATAGCAGGAGCGAATACCGTCCGGGTTCACATGCCCCCAGTAGCTCTCCGGCTGCGGATGGATCTCCGGGTCGCCATACACCTCGCTGGTGCTGGCCTGTAAGACTCTGACTTTGCAGTGCCTGGCCAGATCGAGAACATTAATCGCCCCCATCACACCGGTTTTTGCGGTTTTCACCGGGTCAAACTGATAATGCGGCGGACTTGCTGGGCAGGCCAGGTTATAAATCTGATCGCACTCCACATAGATCGGCTCGATCACATCGTGGCGAAGAAACTCAAAATCCGGGTTCCCCATCAGGCGGCGGATATTCTCCTTCCGTCCGGTGAACAGGTTGTCCAGGCAGATGACCTCATGGCCCTGTTCCAACAGTTTCTCACACAGATGGGACCCGATGAAGCCGGCTCCGCCGGTAACTAGAATTCTCTTATGCGACATGTTTCATCTCTCCTCCGTTTTCTTCATTATGATTGCTAAAGTCTCCGTCCGAAAATCCTCATTACGGATTCGCAACACCGACGGAAACAAAAAACTCCTGATATAAAGTCATCACTTTCACACTTTATATCAGGAGTTCTGATTTCATATGGATATCCGTTTGCAGAATTGATTTACCAGTATCTCTGCGCTGTTGCAAGCGCCTCATCTTCGCTCATACCGCGCTGGACAGACAACTGCTCTGCCGCCATCTCTACAGTACCCTGCATTCCTTTTACCGTTTGCACGATTCCACAGATGAGACCTTCTTCTCTACCTTTTTCTCTACCTTTTTCTATACCTTCTTTTCTGCCTTTTTCCATGCCTTCTGCAAAACTTTCTTCCAGTTCCACCCTGTGGTCAGCCTGGTCTGCATAGTACGACATGTATTCCACCATCAGTCTCGGATCCATCTTCGCTGTTTTCACTGCTTTCACCAACTTTCTCGTATACGCGTCCTTAGCTTTCCCTTCCGCCAGATACTTCAGAAAATTCCCAAGTTCCGGTGTGACGTCATTCATCTCTGAATAGGGATTCAAGAAAATCTTCACTGCCCCGTCGTCAAGCGCCAGTCCCATGTCCTCTCTGCACCGGTTCTCAAAGGTATAGAGGTGCCTGCCCTTATGGAAGATATCCTCCATACAGATGAAAATCACAAAGCTCTTGTTCAGCCTGCGGTAGTTCGCTCCCCTGCTCAAAAGGTTCACGTCGATCAGGTTCTGGTAGTACCGGCTCCTCTGGGGCAGATCCGCCGCGTGCGCCGCCTGCATCTCCACATTGTAGACAGTGGCGGCCTCATCCTTCACATAGATATCCAGCCGGATACCCTTGGCGTCCTTCTTTACCTCGATGGTCTTCTCGCCTTCCAGGTACTCGATGCGTTCGATCTCCACATCCAGGATGATTTCCAGAAGCCGCCTGCACAGCTCCCTATCCTGCATCACCTTGTAGAAGATGAAGCGATCCGCCAGCGTCAGTTTCTTGAAGGACTTCAGTGCCGCGTTCTCTTCGCTGTCCTGTCTGCCCTTATTATATGACGCTCCAGAAGTTTTTGCAATGTTTTTTCGTTTGTTTTTCGCCAATCTTTCCTCTCTTTCCGCATGGGAGAAGAGATACTG